>JAUVAN010000136.1 GCA_030591725.1 Deltaproteobacteria bacterium | reverse complement strand
GACCTTGAAACGTACGTCGCCAGCTTTCTGGATCGCTCCTTCAGCGGAGTCTCCTTCAATCTGATCGAGGCCCAGTCCAGCGGTGAGGAGCTGCACCTTGCAAGACCCCGGATTCCCGGATCCAAGAGTGCGGACACCTCGGTCTTCAACTCTGCCATCATTTCTCAGCGAGGTGATCACCAGCGCGCACTCAAGGTCTTCGACAATGATATCGATCTGGACAATTCCTCTGTTGAATCGCTCCTTTTTCGCGCCGATCTTCTTCTCAACGCCGGTCGTACCGAGGATGCTCTTTCATCCATAGCCGCTCTCCGAAAGATTACCTCGTCTGCCACTAATGCATACTTTCTGGATGTTCTGGAGTTCAGGGCACTCCTCTCTCTTCACCGAAAAGACGACGCGGCAATGCTTCTCGATCGCCTGTGCGACTCCATGAGTGAGGATGATCCGTCCTTCATCGTTCACAAGGCACACTTTCTCTTCGCAACCGGCTCCCCGATGGACGGGATATCTCTCCTCGATAACGCCATCGCCACGTATCCGGACAACGCGGTTCTCCTCACGGAGTTTGCCTCCATGGTCTCCAGGCTCGACCCGCCGCCACAAGACGAGATGATTGCTCTGGCCCTCGCTCGCGCGGACGATGCCCTCTTCATGGTTCTCTACACCGAGCCCGAGGTGTTCGCGGCCCGCGCTCGTCTTCTTTTCCTGAGTGGTAATACCGTCGATGCGATGACCGCTGCCGATCACGGTCTGATTCTGAAGCCGTTCGACCCCGAGCTCAACGATCTACGAAATGGGCGCTGTACTAATTGTCCTTGAAAATTCCGGGGATCTTCAGCCCCCCTGACGATTCTTTTTTACCGGTCGGCTTGTCGCCACCACCGGCCTTGGGGGTCCACTTGCCGCCGGCCTTCGCCTTCAGAGTCAGGGTTACTTCCTTGTTTTGCTCTGACGGGGTGAAGGTGAGGGTTTTCTTTTTCTTGCCCGACGTCGCGGTGATCTCCACCGGCTTGCCGGTTTCAAGCTCGAGCTCGCAAGGCGCGCTGGAGCACACTTGCCCCATCCCCGAGATCGAGATTACCGCTCCCTCGGGCGTCGTATTTATGGACACGTTCGTCATGACCACCACCGCCGGACTTTCTTCTACCCGAGAGTTTTCCTTTACCTGTTTCCCCTTCGAGCCCGAGTCCTGTTTCTGGTGCGACTCCACGACCCGGTCCCCGACCACCGAGGTCCCCGTATTGTCCCGGCCGTCTGTTTTTCCGTTCGGGCCGACAAGAAATCCACCGAAGTAGGCCACGGCGAGTCCCGCAACGACAGCAATCACCGCAACCATGAAAATGATTGTCGCCACCGAAGTTTTCTTTGCGCCCCTGTCCCTTATTCCGGACGCGGCGTTCCAGTCCATCGTCGTGGCGATCTGTTCGCTTGTAGGCTTCTTGATGCGCTTGCCTTCAGCGGTCTCGAACCTGATCGTGGTCTCCCGGTTGGGATGCTCCACAATGTAGTTCGCGTCCACCAGGGCGCGCTCCAGATCCTCGCGGAGATGGTCCATGTCGTCGTAGCGATCCTCGGTCTCCTTGGCCATGGCCTTGTACACAACGGCGCGCACGGACTCCGGGACATCCGTCTGTGGGTTTATCTCTTCTATCGCCGGAATGGTCTCGAACATGTGCTTGGTCAGAATGGCCATGAAGGAATCACCGTCGTAGGGCACCTCTCCTGTGAACAGCTCGAACATGATGCATCCGAGGGCGTACACGTCGACCCGGTGATCCAGTTCCTTGCCCGCCGCCTGCTCCGGGGACATGTATTCGGGTGTGCCGAAGATCATTCCGGTCTTGGTGAGCCGCTTTCCCTCGTTGTCCCGATCGGAGATCTTTGCTATTCCGAAATCCAGTATCTTGACGAAGTCCTGACGCTCTTCACGCTGTACCAGAAAGACGTTCTCCGGCTTCATGTCGCGATGAACGATTCCCATGTCGTGTGCCGCCTTCAGGGCACGCGCAATCTGCTCGATAATGGTGACCGCTCGAACCAGGGGAACCGGCTCCCCCCGGCAGATTTCGTTCAGGCCGCAACCCTTGAGATGCTCCATGACGAAGAAGACTCCGCCGTCGTCGAGCTGTCCGAAGTCTGTAACGTCCACGATGTGTGGATGGCCTATCTTGCTGGCCGAGCGCGCTTCCTGGCGAAATCTTTCCACTACTTCCGGTCGTTTGGAGAAGTCGTCGCGCAATACCTTGAGAGCAACTTTCTTCTCGATCTCCACGTGCTCCGCCACGTAGACCACACCCATCCCGCCTTCGCCAATCTTGTTGAGGACCTTGTATCTCCCCTGGATCACCTTGCCTATGTAGGCGTCCTCGCTGTCGTCCTCGTAGGCGTCCAGATCGGTATCCATTATGTCGAGGGTGTCCGCCTCGCTTCCGAAACTCACCAGTTTCGCTCCGTCCACTGGACAGAACATCTCTGCGCCTTCGTACATCTCACCGCATTGACTACACTTGCGCATGTTCCCTTTTTCCAACTCCTCTTACCCTCACTGAAAAATAACATCCCATATTCATCGCCACAACCTTTTGCGGATTGACATACCATTTCAAGCGAGGATACTGAGTCCGTTCGGTTGCCTAGGTAGCTCAGTCGGTAGAGCAGGGGACTGAAAATCCCCGTGTCGGCGGTTCGATTCCGTCCCTAGGCACCACCTATCAGAACCTGTAGTGGAACCCTACCGTGAACCCGCCCTGGTGGGTTTTTTCCTGGACGAACCTGAAGTTGTAATCACCCTCCACGTATAGTCCCCAGTCGAACCCGGGCGGCAGGAATTCCAATCCGAGCCCGGCGGAAAGCGCCGCGTCGGTGGTGGTCTCTTGTCTTGTCTTGTCCATCAGGATGGTGGGTCCGAAGTTCACGTACGGCGCCAGCCACTTGTTTACGTGAAATGGAATCGAGAACGATATCTCTACGGGCACAGTGTAGGTCCTGGTCTCGTTTGTGAGCAACGCTCCGAAGGTGAACATCATCTCCAGGTGCCTGGGGATCAACACAAACCCAAAACCCAGGCCCGGCCCGTACGAGACTCCGCCCTTTCCCCACCACATGGTGAAGTCCAGGCCGGTGACCATTTCGTAGTCTTCTTTTTCCTGCGCGGTATCGCCTTCTAGTTGCTCATTCTCCTGCGATTGCTCTCCGAGGGCGGCGGCGCAAAAAAAGGTAACGGCTGCGAAGAACGCTATTGCCATTTTCATCGATCGATACATGCGGAGCCTCCTTGCCGTCAAAGCCGGTCGCTATCATCTTTCCCTAACACACCACCAATATTATAAAAAACCCCGTGACCCAAGATCATCTTCTGCGGCCCTTTTTTTTGTGCGCTCTTTTTCGCGCCGGACGATCGCTGATCCCCGCTTCGGAACATATCTTTGCGATCCTGTCCCGTAACTGTGCCGCCTTCTCGAACTCGAGTGAGGCCGAGTACATCAGCATCTCCTCGCGCAATGCTTCCACCAGCGCCTCCGGATCATCCTCCATTCTGTCGGTATCCGGCATCCTCGATATCGGCGCGTAGTCCGAGTTCACCGACCCCGGTCCTATTTCCGAAATGGCTTTTTTAATGGTTTGTGGATTGATCCCGTGTTCCCTGTTGTAGATCTCCTGCTTTTTTCTCCTGTCCCGCGTCACGGCGATTGCCTGCTTCATGGCGTTGGTTTCCCTGTCGGCGTACATAATTACAAAGCCCTCCACGTTTCGCGATGCGCGTCCCATGGTCTGTATGAGGGAACGTTCGGACCTCAAAAAGCCCTCCTTGTCCGCGTCCATGATGGCCACCAGAGACACCTCCGGCAAGTCCAGGCCCTCCCGGAGGAGGTTTATCCCCACCAGCACGTCGAACGTCCCGTACCGGAGATTCTTCAAGATCTCCACGCGCTCGATGGTGTCGATATCGCTGTGCATATAACGAACCTTGACGTCCAATTCGCTGTAGTACTCGGTGAGATCTTCGGCCATCCTCTTGGTCAGCGTGGTGACCAGCACCCTTTGCCCCTTGTCCACACGTTGCCGTATCTCCCCGAGAAGATCGTCGACCTGCCCCGTCGCCGGCCTTACCTCCACCATCGGATCCATCAAGCCTGTGGGCCTGATGACCTGCTCGACGATGGCATCGCCTGCCCTGTCGAGCTCCCACTGCGCCGGAGTCGCCGAGACACAGCAAAGCTGTCCGGCCTTCTCCTCGAATTCATCGAACATCAACGGGCGATTGTCTTTGGCCGACGGGAGGCGGAACCCGTATTCGATCAGGGTCTCCTTTCGTGAACGATCGCCCAGATACATGGATCCCAGCTGGCTCACGGTCTGGTGGCTCTCGTCGATGAAGGTAATGAAGTCCTTGGGGAAGTAGTCGAGGAGCGTTGTGGCCGGCTCTCCGGCCTCTCGACCATCAAGGTGACGTGAGTAGTTCTCGATACCCGGACAGTGACCAATCTGCTCGAGGAGCTCCAGGTCGTAAAGGGTCCGCTCCTCCAGTCGCTGCCTCTCTATCAGCTTTCCAGCAGCGTTCAGCTCGGCGAGTCTCTTTTGCAGCTCACGCCTTATCCGGTCGATCGCAGCGTGGATCTTTTGCGCCGACGCAACGTAGTGAGAACCGGGAAACAACGCAGTCTTTTCCAGCCTGGAGATCGAATCTCCACGGAGCGGATCTATCTCGCTTATCCTCTCAACCGTATCACCCCAGAACTCCACTCTTATCGCCTTGTTCTCCTCGTAGACCGGAAAGATCTCCACCGTGTCACCCCGCACCCGGAATGTGCCGCGCGCGAAGTCCATGTCGTTTCTCGTATACCGTATCTCAACCAGACGCCGCATGAGGTTCTCGCGGCCCAGATCTTCTCCCTCCTCGACGGATACCAGCATCTCGCGATAATCTTCCTTTGCTCCGATGCCGTAGATACAGGATACCGACGCCACGATTATCACGTCTCTTCTGGTGAGGAGCGACCGGGTCGCCGAGTGTCGAAGCCGATCTATCGTCTCGTTTATGGATGCGTCCTTTTCGATAAACGTATTGGTCGACGGCACATACGCTTCCGGCTGGTAGTAGTCGTAGTAACTGACGAAGTATTCTACGGCGTTGTCCGGAAACAGCTCCTTGAACTCCGAATAGAGCTGGGCCGCCAGAGTCTTGTTATGCGCCAGGACAAGAGCTGGTCGTCCCAGACGCTCGACCACATTGGCAATGGTGAACGTCTTGCCGGACCCGGTTATGCCCAGGAGCACCTGGTTGGCCAGGCCCGAGGAGAAGCCTTCTGCGAGCTTCTCGATGGCCTGTGGCTGATCCCCTCGTGCTTCGAAGGGAGAAACCAGCGAAAATCTCTCCCTGGTCATTTGTTTCCGGCCTCCTTCAACACCAGCGTTCTCTTCGTTAATATATTGTTATCAACCTGTGGAATGATGCATTCAAAACTGTTAAATACTCACTATTCTGTGTGGTCATAAATGATTTTTTTAAACAAACGATGTCTGTCCTCATTTTTACCACCGCTACCCCACAGGTGATGATCCTCCATTTCCAAAGTAATTTCACTCGATAACGGCTTGTTTCCACAAATTCACAGGTACTACTACTTCTTGTTTTTAAAAAAAGAGATCTGAGGTTATAAGAAGCAAGCTGTGAACAAACAGGAAGGTTAAGGCTCTTTATGGAAGTCACCATATCCAAACAATGCATGGCCGCCGCATTATCGAGAACCTCCACGATCGCCGACAGGAAAAGTTCCATGCAGATCCTGTCGAACGTTCTGATCTCTTCGGAGGGACCAAAGCAGATCAAATTTGCTACAACGGACCTGAACATGTCCGCAGCGGGAATTCTACCGGCGCAAATAGTAAAAGGTGGTTCCATAACCCTGCCTGCCAAAACACTCTACGACATCGTCAGGGCTCTCCCTGACGGACCAATAAATCTGAAGGCGGATGGAGATTTTGTCGAGATAACCAGCGGCAGGTCAGTTTTCAAACTGATCGGATTACCGGCCGAGGATTTCCCCAAGTTACCCGACGCCGCGGGCATGGAATTCTTCGACATGGATTCTCAGATGCTCACAAAGATGATCGAAAGAACGTATTTTTCAATATCTAGCGACGAGACCAGACCACACATAAACGGAGCGTTGTTTCAGGGCGACGGAAAGATACTGCGCATGGTTACCACGGATGGGCATCGACTCTCCATGGTGGAATTCAAGACCGATGAAAGTGGTTTTTACAACTACACCATGGTGGTGCCAAACAAGGGAATCGGAGAGATTCGTCGTCTCATCGATGAGGGGTCCGGTCCCATTTCAATTTGTTCCCATGACGGATCGATCTTTCTGCGAAGGGAGATCGAGGTAGAAAAGGGAATAGATGGAGATCCACCGCAAACGGCGGAGTTCGTGCTGGTGTGCAAATTGATAGACACGGAATTCCCGCCGTATGATCAGGTCATTCCCAAGGGCCAGGACAAGCGTGTCATCGTGCCGAGAGTCGCGCTTCTCGAGGCGCTCAAGAGAGTCTCGGTGGTTTCGTCCGAGCGTACCCTGGGGGTGAAGTTCTCCCTGAGCGAGGGCTCCCTTGAGATATCCACCGATAATCCATCCGTTGGAGAGGGATCGGAAATCATTGATGTGGGGTATGACGGAGAAGAATTGGTGATCGGATTCAACGCTCGCTACTACATAGATATCCTCAATGTCCTCGATGAAGGAGAGGTTGTCCTCGAGCTTTCCGGCGATCTCGATCCGGCCGTTATCAGAGACACTACCGACAATTATGTCGGTGTCGTAATGCCGATGCGCATCTAGAGGCGTATGGGACGTGTTCAGCTCGACGAACTCTCTCTCGTCGATTTCAGAAATATCCGCAGTTTGACAATAAAGCCGTCGCCACGGTTCAATATCGTTTCCGGCCGCAACGGCATGGGCAAGACCAACCTGCTGGAATCAATTTATATCATCGGCTCGATGAGATCGTTCCGTCAGTCCAGGCGTGTGGATATGCTGCGTCGAGGCGCAAAGGAGACACGCATCAGGGGCCGATTCGGAGATATATGTGCGGGAATGGTGTGCGAGATAACAATGGGGCACGAAGGTCGACAGGTGAAGATAGACGGGAAGGGAGCTCACCTTGATGGTCGATATTTCCACGCTCTTCCGATGGTTATTTTTCACCCGGGAAACCTTGCGATCGTGCAGGGAGGACCGGAGGCTCGACGGAGGTTCCTGGATCGGGCGCTGTTCCAGGCAGAGATATCATACCAGGAAGCATACCGTTCGTACGGGAAGGCGATCGCCAATAGAAACCGGATACTGAAGACGCGGCCCCTGGATAAACGTGCCCTCGACCCGTTCGACGAGCAGCTCGCTTCTCACGGGGCGCAAATAGTGATGATGCGTGAGCGCCTGGTGATTTCCATGTCCCCGCTTTTCGAGGAGGCCATGGAGCGGATCGGCGGCGACGGACAATCTCGAATGACATATAGACCCAAAGTCGAGGGTGGATTCGATGAAATCATGTGCGCCCTGCGCGAAACGATCGAGAAGGACAGCGCGAAGGGATACACCACAGCCGGGCCCCACGCGGACGATCTGGTGTTCGAGGTGAATGGTCTGGACGCCCGGAAATTCGCATCCCAGGGACAGCAGAGGACAATCGTACTCGCGGCCAAGATCGCGGAAACCGGATCTCTGGAGAAAAGCACAGGGCGGACACCGCTTCTGCTCCTCGACGATGTTTCATCCGAACTGGACAGGGACAGGAACAGGCACCTGTTTGATTTTCTGGCAGGATTGGGCGGCCAGGTGTTTATCACCACGACCCATGTTGATCACATCCCCATTGAAGGGGATCGAATTGATTTTTTCGTCGAGAACGGATCGATAGCGGTGAATTGATCAGTTCTTCTTTTTCTTCAGACGTTTCAGGCGAACCTTGACGGTCTTTTCCCTGTCGGGTGTGACCGACAATATTTTGGTTCGATAGCCGGGGGCGGAGAAGGTCATCTCAAAGGATTCGTCGCTGCCCGGGACCACGACAGGACGCAATGTCATCAACGTCCCATCGATTTCCACGCGTGCGTTCCTGGGCAGGATGTCCAGCCAGAGGGTGATCCTCGCGAGCTTGACGGATGAAACCGCAGGAGAAGCTGTATCGTGCGTCGGGTCGTGGATACGCTCCTTGCTCGAACCGCGATCGGAAATCACCAACTTGTCATCGTGGTCGATAGTTTGAAAAGGGTTCTGGTGGAAAAAGAGATAGTAAGCGGCAGCGCCAAGCGCGAGAACAAAAAGAACGGCCCACGGAGAGAAGGGGAGAACAAGCCGACGTCGACGAGCGGGGCCCTTGTAACGGGGAGCCGGCCGACGCTGCACACGAGGTGGTGGTTCTTTTTCATTTGACAGGCCCACTCTGGTTTTACTGCTTCTTGCGTCGTTCGGCACCCTGCCGACTGCCGCAGCCGTGAGATGGCGAAAGAACTCATCGGCGGTCTGAAAACGCTCTGAGGGATCCTTCGCGAGAGAGGTGAGCACGAGCCGCTCCATCGCCTCGGAAATTTCCCCGCGGATGGAGGTGGGTCGAGGCACCGGCTTTGTGGCCGTGGCCATCATGATCTCGTGAGGCGTGGACCCGACAAACGGGCGTCTGCCGCATAGCATCTCGAAGAGGATCACCCCCAGTGAGAAAAGATCCGAACGGGCGTCAATCTTTCCCGAGCCGGTGATTGCTTCCGGGGCCATGTATCCGGGCGTGCCGAGAACGACTCCCCGCTGGGTCTGAGGCCGATCGTCGACTGCGAGGTCGGGGTTGGTCACGTTACCACCGATGATCTTTGCGATACCGAAATCGAGTATCTTGACGGTCTCACGGCCATCGTCGGTCTTGCTGAAAAGCACGTTCTCCGGCTTCAAGTCACGATGAATGATCCCCTTGCGGTGTGCGCTCATGAGGCCGTCCAGTATCTGGTCCGTTACCTCGACGATCATGTTTTCGTTCAAAAATTTCAGCCGATCCAGCCGATCCGCCAGGGACTCTCCGGTCAGGTATTCCATGACGAAGAAGGGCCGGCGATCGGGCGTGAGGCCGAAGTCGGTAACGTCCACCACATTGAGATGCTTTATACCTGCCGCAGACTGGGCCTCAATCCTGAACCGGGCGATCATGTTTGGGTCGTCCGCCTCGCTCGGATGGAGAACCTTGATGGCCACCGTCAGATTGAGGGCCATGTGCCGCGCTTCGTATACGACACCCATGCCCCCCTGTCCGATCTTGCGGAGGATCTTGTACTTGTCTTCCAGAATCTGGCCGTCTGAAATAGAAAGTGTCACAGGTTCACATGATATCAGAAGTCGACGCCCTGTCGTGTTTTTTCCTCGGGACAGACGGTCGTTCGGAGCTCCCGAAGGAGTTCTATCTTGAGTGAATACCTCTTGTTCGGGGTGATCTCGCGTGTGTATTTGATGTACCCCGGCGCGAACACGGTGAGCGTGGTCGCCTTGTCGCCAAAGGGAATCACCACCGGTCGTTGATCCGTGCGCACGCCGTCCACCTCGACAACGGCGCCCCGGGGCCGTAACTCCAGCCAGATCGTGACGACCTTGCCACTTTGATCCAATACGAGATTTTCATTTGTTTCGTCCAGAACCGGATCGTTTTCGAGCAAAAAGAAAAAGGTAGCGGCAATGCAAACGAGGAGCACAG
>JAUVAN010000003.1 GCA_030591725.1 Deltaproteobacteria bacterium | reverse complement strand
TTTCAAGAAAAACATCCTGTCCACGCAATTGAGCGTTGCGTGATACATTCCGTTTTCCTTCCAGACCCTGATTCTTCGCGCCATACTCCTTTAATCGGTCGCTCGCAGGAAAAGTTGCTAAAATTCGTCCGATGAAAGAAAAAAAGTGACTGGCACCGAAAATTACAGAAACGATCAGTTTTGGAGCTTGCCCGCGTCCCTGTGAACCGCGGTCGATCGATGCCCCCTGCTATCGAAGTGCTCGGCAAGCCTGCGCGCAAACGCCACGCTTCTGTGCCGCCCACCGGTACACCCGACGCCCACGTTGAGGTTGAGCTTGCCCACCCCTACAAACGACTGCAGGGTCACCCCCAGCATCTCCACTGCCCGGCTGAAGAAACCGTCGGCCTCGTCACACGACCTTACGTAATTGTAGACGTCCTGATCCTCCCCCGTGTGAACCCGCAGTTCCGGGACGTAAAAGGGGTTGGGGAGAAACCTGACATCCAGGACGAAGTCGGCGTCCCTCGGGATCCCGTACTTGAATCCGAAGCTGACGAACTTGAGGCGAATCACGTTCCCGGTGTCTTCCCCCGCCATGGTGTGCAAGATCGTCTCGCGAAGCTGTGAGGTATCGAGTCCGCTCGTGTCGATAACGTGTGTCGCCACGGCGCGAATGGGCTCCAACCTCTTTCTCTCCTCCTCAATGGCCTCCTTGAGGGAAAGGTCGGGTTGCAGCGGGTGCGTGCGTCTTACCTCATTGAAGCGGTTGATGAGCACGTGCGTGGAGCTGTCGAGATAAAGAACCTGGAGATCCATTCCCTCTTCGTGCAGCGCCTTGTGAGTCTCGACGAAATCGTCGAAAAGGGCTCCGGAACGCATGTCGCTGGCGATCACCAGACTGGATCCGGCCGAGCCGCTGCTCTCGTAGAGATTGAAGAAGTCCGGAATGTGTCCGGGAGGGAGGTTATCCACGCAGTAGCATCCGAGATCCTCGAACACCCGCATGGCGGTGGACTTGCCCGCCCCCGAGAGTCCCGTGATCACGATCAGAGAGGCAAGCGATTCTGTTTTTCGATCCGACGAC
The DNA here is from genome assembly GCA_030591725.1 of Deltaproteobacteria bacterium. Classification (GTDB taxonomy): domain Bacteria; phylum Myxococcota_A; class Polyangia; order JAAYKL01; family JAAYKL01; genus JAUVAN01. Next base: position 41,119 of record JAUVAN010000003.1, on the reverse strand, counting down.
ATATCGTTCATTTGTCTGATGTTACATGGGGAGCGAACCCAAAGCGAAGAAGAAAATTCTCAGAAATTGAGGCCGGCGGTGATCATGGGACCGTGCCCGATCTCCGAGTCCTGGCCTACAACGATGGCGTAACGGATGTCGATATGAGCGCGCATCTGAGAATTTCTGATGAACTCGATTCCAAAGGCCGGGAAAGCGTGGAAGCCGATCTGCCTGAAGGACTCCAATCCATCCGAATCGTTGTCCCCTATGCTCAGAAAGTTGCCCAGCATTATACCGACGCCCAGGGCAAGGTAGGGGGCAAAGGATGTATGGGACAGATAGTAGCCGCCCAGAATGTCCAAAAAGAGGTGAGTGTCTGTTTCTGAGGTGTCGGTGAACCCCATGCCCACGTTGACGCCGATCAGCACATCGTTCAGCTCGAAACGGCCGTCGAACGCGATGAAGGTATGGTGCGCCATCTTGTCGTTTACAGAGAAGAACTGCCCGATGAGGAGCCCCATATTCTTCTCGAGCCTGAACCGGTTCGCCATCTGATGGGCCTCGGCCACCGTCGCGTTATCGAGATCCAGGGTCTCCTCGATGGTCATGCCAAGAACCAGAGCCTTCGCGATGCGTTTGAAGATGATGTGCAGGTCATCCTCGGTTTGAGCTTCCATCTGCTTACTGTCCAGGATGTCGCCCTCGGCGTTCTTCATCTTGACGGTCACGCGGATTTTGGATCCCAGCAGAACCAGCTTTCCGTCCACGTATTCTTCACACCCCATTTCCCTGGCGATCCGGCTTTTCAACTCCGCCGTGAGCTTCGGAGCGGGAGGCGGATCCGGCTCCGGCTCCACCCAGGTCAACGGTTCCGGTTGCTTGACGACCGGGGGTTGCTCGACGACCGAGGGTTGCTCGACGACCGGGGGTTGCTCGACGACCGAGGGTTGCTCGACGACCGAGGGTTGCTCGTGAATATTTCGCGGTGTTTGCACGCCTGGAGATGGCGGTGGTGAAGCGTGATCCACCACGCCTCCGCCGGAGAGCACGGACGGCGCCGACTCCTGCGGAACAACCGGATAGTAGGGTACGATCGGAACCATAACCGAAGCGGGACGGGGCTCGACGGGTTTTGGAGCAGGAGGCGGAGGAGGCGGAGGAGCGTCAAACCCGGTGACCCTCTTGTACCCCATCTCCCAGTCAGCAACTATGTACCCCTCTTCCGTGAGAGACATCCACAAGACCTCGTTGGACGCGTCCAGAACCCTGGGAAGAACGTTCACTCCCTCGAGAGGAAAGGCGACTATCCTGGTGGCAACCCTGGTTTGCACGTCCTTTTCGACCGCCTCGGGTTTGGCTTTCTCTTGATCCTGTTTGTCATCGCTCGCCGCGAGTTCGGGCGATATTGAGATCTGGGTCGCGATCAGGAGCAGGTAGAGTATCGTGCTCTTGTTTTTCATGGCCCGGTCCCCTTTACAGTCCTTTTTGCGACTAGAAGGCAATGCCGGCCACCACCACCGGGCCGTGGCCCAGATCGGTGTCCGGAGAGATGCTGAATCCGTACCTCATCTCCAGGTGAAGTCTCATGGAAGCGTTTCTCAAAAACTCGATGCCCAGAGTCGGATAAAGCTCAAATCCTACTCCAAACTCGTCGTCGTCATCTTCCTCATGGACTGGAACATAGTCATCAACAGCGTCATCTTTCTCGATATTCAGGCGATCGCCCAGGAAGATACCGAACCCGGCGCCGAGATACGGTGAAATCCCGGTGTGACTCAGGTAGTAGGCCACTCCCACTCCGGCAAAGAAATGCCCGGCCGGATCCTGGCCGCCGTGGACACCAAAGCCGGCGCTCAGCTCTACCAGGACGTCCTTCTGCTCGAGCCGTACGTCGAACGCGAACATGGTGTAGTGGTCCATGGCATCCGTCACGCTGAAGGTTTCCCCTATGATGACACCGAAATTCTTTTCCGGCCGAAATCGCTGGGTCTTGTGCGTGGTCTCCGCACGGGTGGCGTTATCCAGATTGAGTGTTTCGTCAACGGACACGTCATGGGCGAAGGCGATGGCGATTCTCTCCAGGATGATGACCAGATCGTCCTCCGTCTCACCATCCATCACCTTGCTCTGCAGGATATCGCCATTCGAATTACGTAGGTTGATGGTCACGCGAATCTTGGAGCCGAGCTTGACCATCTTGCCGTCCACGTATCCATGACACCCGAGTTCCATCGCAATTGTGGATTTGCTCGTCGAGGTCAATCTGGTCTCCTCCCCCTCCGAAAGCTCGCCGACCTTGTCCAGGCCACGCTCCCAGTCAGCGACGATGAAGCCGCTCTCGACGAGAGAGGAAATCAAAATCTCATCGGACGCCGTCAGGAGGCCCGGCGGCACGTTTACACCCACAAAGGGAAAGACCGTCACCCGTTCCCTCTCCGACGCCTTCGCGCCGCTCTCCTTCGCGAGTAATGTGCCCGAAAAGATGATGGTGGTGACGAGAGCCAGTAAACAAACCGCAAGTCTTCGAAAAGTCATTTCGATCTCCCCGTGACCACAAAATGCCGTGCGCAAAAAACGCCCACATAGTTTTGTTGCCGCTGATGCCTCATAATTGCCAAAGGGCAGCAATAACCGAGCCAAGCGTTTCGAAGCCTGCACGGATGAATTCCCGCAATTCGATTCTGGCAGTTATTCGTAGTATTTTTCAGCACTTGAGGGGGTTATTGGCCCCTGGATGCTATTATTGTTTGTGTGAATAAATCGCCACACTCGATCGTCGCGGTGTGCTACAGCCGCCATACTGATCCAATAACACCACCGCCGAGATCTTCTCAGAAGCCAATGTCGTTATCGTCTCCTGAGAGCACCTTTTTCAGGTTCCGGGCGTCATCGAAAGCGCGAGGCGTCTCGAACACGCATATGGTCCGGTCGAAACTCTCGCCCGCGTCCATGATCCGTTCGAGATCGTACAGGCCGACCCTCGATCCCAGAGAAGCGAACGGGCCCATCCTGAAGTAGGCCAGCGGCCCCGCAGGCGCAGGGTCGCGCAGTGGATCAACCGCAAGCACAAGATCGTTTTCCAGGGCGAACTCGGCAGCCTGTTCCGGTTCCCAGGGGCCGTGAGGTTCCCAGATCAATTTGAAGCGCGCGCGCTCCACACCGGCAAAGAAGTCGGTCATCAATCGCTTGTTGATCGCCGCCGGGGTCAGGGTTGGGGGCGTGATCAGCACGAGGGCGAGCGCATCCACAGCCGACGCAAACTCGAGCTCCTTCTTCCACAGGCCCAGGTTCTCATCTGAAAGCTTGAGCCCACCATAGCCGGAACGCTCACCCGGCATGGGAACACCTTCCTCCAATGGATCCATGAGATAGCGCGATAGCTGAATGGTGAAGGCAACTCGTTCAGGTGCGCTGGCCCTCCACCGCTTCGCCGCCGCTTTCCCGGGCGGGATCTGTCGGCCATCGGTGAGCTCCACCACATCCACCTGCTTGAGGACCCTTTTCCTGGCAATCGGATATCCCACGGTCCCTATCCTGATCTTCGGCTCATTCATGGAAACCCCACTCCATTGATGGGCTCGCCGCACGTCTTGCAACGACCACCCTCTGTCTGCACGACATCTATGCGATAACCCACGCGATCTATCAATACAGTTTCACAGTGGGCACATCGGGTCTTTTCCCCTTCGTGCCCGGGCAAGTTGCCGGTGTACACGTGCTCCAGACCGGCAGATCGGCCGATGACCGCTGCACGGTTTAGCGTTCCGAGAGGAGTCACCGGTCTGTCCGTCCACCTGTATGCCGGGTGAAACCTGGACACGTGCCACGGAATACCACAACCCACGCTCGCGACAAACTGTGCGATCGACCGGAGTTGATCGTCCCGGTCGTTGAAACCGGGTACGACAAGGGTCGTGACCTCCACCCAGACACCCGCCTCCCGCAGAATGCGTATGGTATCCAGCGTGGCGTCCAGGCTACCCCCGAGAGTGCGCCGATAATCGTCCCTGTCAAAACACTTTAGATCTACATTCGCAGCCGCGAGGAAACCGGCCATGTCTCGCGCGGCCTCCTCGGTGGCCTGTCCATTGGTCACAAAAACGATATGGATGTTTCGCTCGCGGGCAATGGATGCCACAAGATCGGCGAATTCCAGAAGGAGGATGGGTTCGGAGTAGGTAAACGAGATCGATTTGCAGCCGTGCTCGATCGCGGCGTCGACCACATCCTTCGGATTCCACTCGCGCGCAGGCCTGCCCTCCACCTCCGGATTGTCCACCAAGCTCTGGGACAGGGAATGGTTCTGACAGAAGGGGCAGACCAGGTTACACCCCGCAGCTGCCACCGAAAATGTGAGGCTACCGGGGCGAAAGTGGTTGAGAGGCTTCTTCTCGATGGGATCGACCGCAACGGTCAGGAGACGGCCATGGGTGGAAATCCTCAGAGTACCGGAATCGTTGAACCTGGTTCGGCACTCCCCCCAGGCGCCCGGCGCCGGCGTGCAACCTCGCGGGCACAGACGACATCTGACCGTACCGTTGCCCACATCATCCATATATCGCGATACCGGGTCCATAGTCCGGATACTCTAGGGAGCCGTCAAGCCCAATGCCTTGAGGACCGCTTCCTCGAGCTCCTTCTCGTCACCGGGTACGTATCCCTCGTGTTCCCACGTGATGACCTCATCCTTTCCGATAACCAGGCTGAAAGGGGCGGCGCGGCGCGGGTTGAGCTGGTTTGTGACCTGCGTTTCCGTATCGAGCAGAACCGGAAAAGTGTATCCGCGTTGTTTGATGTAGGTCCGGACGTCCCCCTGAGTTTCGGGTTCATCCATGGATATGGACAGGATCATGAGGCCCGAGTCCTTGTGCTCGTCGAAGAGCGCCTGCAATTGAACCATCTCTTTTTTACACGGCTCGCACCAGGTCGCCCAAAAACTGATCAGGATGACTTTTTCGCCAAGGTAATCAGTGAGGGCATGGGATCGACCGTTCACGTCCTTCAAAACAAAATCCGTAAGATTGCCGCTCGAACTCGAAGGTTCAACATCGGACGTGGTATCCGCAGAACCCGCTGTTGTGCCGGCTGTTGTGGTTGATGTCGGGACCGCGCCGCCGCAGGACATAAGAGCGAGAGACGATACCGCAGTAAGTAAACTCGTCATTGTGAACAGGCCGATTTTCATGCTTTCTCCTTGTTGGTTCTCATTATAAGCGGCTATCTCTACGCTAATTGACAATAACCAATAACACGGCTTGAAGCGAGCACCAATCGGCCTTCATGTTGAGTGGGGATTAGACGTGCAATTACTGTAGGTTAGTTCAGTGAATCCCATGCGAGAAAGATGTTGACCACCAGGTGATCTTCGAACAGAATGATCTTTCGAATTTGAAAAAAAGAGCGTTTCTGTTGACCGTTACTGCGGGCATTGTATGTGGGAAATGTGATCTACTGAATCCAGTGGATTGCTCGGCATGTGAAGACTGCGCCTCCAACCTGAAACTTGTTCAGGTTGGTCCGTCTTCTGAAGCGCTCGAAAGTGAGCCGGAAAAAACCGGCATCGAAGAAAATGAATCGCCGCCCAGAGCGGCCCAACAAGGAGCAGAGGTAGAACCAATGGAGCAAGCACGCCATTTCATCTGCCCGTCGTGTTACAGCCCCATGCCCGGCGGCCACAAGTTCTGCGGGAAGTGCGGCACTTCGGTGGAGGGCGTCCCTTCCGAATCGGAAGCGAAGTACTTCGGCGACATGCAAGCACCGGGCAAGGCGAAGCTGATCTTGATCAAGGGAGAGGGGATGGACGGCATTTCCTACCATCTCAACTCCAACGAGCACGTTGCGGGCAGGACCGACGGCCCCATCCTCTTCACCGAGGACAAGTGGCTCTCTCCCCGCCATGCAAATTTCATCTACGACGACGGCAAGCTCAAGGTAAAGGACGAGGGCAGCGTGAACGGAGTTTTCATCGGCCTCAAGGGGACGACGGAGGCAACGCCCGGATTCACTTTCCTTGCAGGCGAGCAGGTCTTCCGCATCGATACGATCGAGCCTTACAATGATGATGCGGAACCGGACGGCACCTTTTTCTTCGCCAGCCCGAGGACCGACAGCAGCTTCAGGTTGGTGCAGATCCTGGAGGGCGGCGGAGACGGGATGGTCGTTCACTCGAGAGACAATGTGATCACCCTGGGAAGGGAAGGCTGCGACATGAACTTCCCAAACGATCCCTACATCTCGGGCAATCACGTCAAGGTAGAGATAGTCGAGGAAAAGTTGATGTTGACCGATCTTGACAGCAAGAACGGCACATTTTTCAAAATTGAGGACGAATACGAGTTGGTACATGGAAACTACATTTTCATGGGTCGTCAACTTCTCAGGGTCGAAATAACCTAAAAGGAGGTCCAAGGTGATTGTCTGTCCGACATGTTCAAAAGAAAACCAGGACCACTACAAGTTCTGCCTTGGTTGTGGTTCGGATCTTCCGCGCCCCGGTGGCGACGATAAGCCTCTCGCAACCACGACGCCGCCGGCCGGTGTTGCAGCAGTGGGCAATATGCCCGTTCCTGCGCCTGCCCCGGCACCGGTAACCCCGCAACCCGTCGCCGAGACGCCCGAACCTGCGGCTGCCCCTGCGCCCGAACCTGCGGCTGCCCCTGCGCCCGAACCTGCGGCTGCCCCTGCGCCCGAGCCCGAGCCCGCAGCTGCTGCCCCTGCGCCCGAGCCCGAGCCCGCGGCTGCTGCCCCTGCGCCGGCCGGCGACTCAGAAGGAACACAGTGCGCCAGCTGTGGCGCCATGATTTCTCCGGGCTTCGCTTTTTGTGGAGCCTGCGGTTCGACAGTGGCTGGTGTATCGCCAACATCGGTGTCAGTGGGCGCGTTTGGCAAGGACTCCGCCAAGCTCGTGCTCATCCTGCCCGATGGAACCGAGGGTGGCACAGTGGAGATCCCCACGTCAGAAGTGGCCGTCGGCAGGGATGCGGGCGGGTTCTTCGGCTCGGACGCGTATCTATCGCCACGGCACGCCGTGTTCAAGTCCGACGGAAAGAACGTGAGTGTCAAAGACGAGGGAAGCCTCAACGGCGTCTTCGTCAAGATCATGCCCAACGAATCGAGGGAAATTGGCTCCGGAGATATCTTCCGGATCGGTCAGGAGCTCATTCTCTTCGAGGCAATCGACCGGGGTTCGGCCTCCTCCGACGGAACCGAGAAGATGGGATCTCCCGTGGAGGGCCTGTGGGGCCGCCTGAGCCTTATCGTGGGCAAGGGACGCCTCGGAAACGCCTTCCCCGCAGGCGGCGATGGGGTGATCCTCGGTCGCGAGCGCGGCAACATCATCTTCCCTGAAGATGGCTACGTCTCCGGCATTCACCTTCGCATCCACGCGGATGGGGACAAGTACTTCATCACGGATCTCGGCAGCTCCAACGGAAGCTTCCAGAAGATCAACGGTGAGGCAACGGTTTCCGGCGGTGACTTCCTGCTCATGGGAGCTCAGCTCTTCAGGATCGACTTCTAGACCCCGTCCCTAGCCCCTTCTTCCAACAAAACGCACCTCGGGCTCCAGTTCGACATCAAATTTCTTCTTCACCCTCGCCGCCATTCGTCCAGCAAGCTCGAGCACATTTTCAGCGGTGGCGTTCTTGCGGTTGATCACGATGTTTGCGTGTCTTTCGAAGACCGCCGCATCCCCAACGGACATCTCCCGAGCGCCAACCTGATCCAGCAGCGCTCCGGCGGCCGTGCGACGCCCCCCCGGCTCTGACGGTTCAAGGTTCTTGAAGTAGGAACCGGCGGTCAATATTTCTCTTGAGGGGTGTCGATCGCATCTGGTGCGCAGGTACTCGTCTGCCTCGCGACGCAATCTGGACCGATCATCCGGACGCACGGCGAAGGTCGCGCTTGTAACCACCGCCTGTCGGACAGACACACTCGACCTGCGATACTCGAACCCGAACCAGGATGGATCATCCACCTCCACGACCTCTCCCCTGCCGGTCACAACAGTCGCCCCCACGAGCCTCTCCCCAAACGTTCCACCAAAGCATCCGGCGTTGCCTGCAACGGCGCCCCCGACCGTACCGGGTAGCCCGGCGGCAAACTCCAACCCACCGATTCCCCTTGCGATCAGATCCTCCACCAGTCCGGCCACCGGAACGCCGGCGCCGACCGTTACTCGATCACCATCCACGCTCAGATCCACTCCCAAAATACACGCATGAACCGCGATACCATCGAAGCCGTCGTCACTCACAAGCAGGTTGGTTCCACCGCCGAGGATGAGAATCTCCACACCGCAGTCCGTCGCCGTCGAGATCAGTTTCCCCATCGTGTATGGAGAATCCACCACGGCAAAAAGCGCCGCCGGCCCACCGATCCCAAAAGAGGTGAACCCACGTAACGGTACGCCTTTTTCCAGAGTCAGACCGGTTGTCTCTTCCAACAGTTTCTTGTGAGAGGTGAAATCCAAGATCAGGAATCGGCCAGGCAGGCCATTGTCTCCGACGAACAATTGGACATGGCGCAGCCCATGAGATCATCACCAGACATGCAGCCGGACATCAGCAGGCACTGGCCCAGATCCCACATGATGCCGTAAGATGAGCTGCTGGTGCCGGCCAGACAGTCCCAGAGACTGTCGCCGCCGACCATGCACGTAAGCGCCTCGGAGCAGGAATACCCGTCGTCCGTATCCGCATCGCTGTCGGAATCACTGTCCGCGTCAGCGTCCACGTCGCTATCCGAATCAACATCGTTGTCGCCGTCGGAATCTCCATCCATGTCACCGTCGGAATCACCGTCCGCGTCGTTATCCGAATCGCCGTCACCGTCGGAATCACCATCCGTGTCGCCATCGGTATCACCATCCGTGTCGCCATCGATATCAGCGTCTGCAGAGGCGTCGGCAATGTTGATAATGACCGGTAACTCGTCACCACATCCGAACAACATGATCAATGCGCCCAGCCAGGTCGTTATTTTCATTCTGGTTTTCATTTTCTTACAACTCCCACGCATGAAGCATCAAGATTTTCATTGTATAGCAATTAGTACGTTACCACAGCCAGAAAGACGAATTGCATATGCGAGCGCGGGGTCTTCCCCAACCTTGACAACCACCCACTGTGATTTTATACACCTCTCCCTGACTTTTTATTGAGGGTCTGATCTTTTGCAATTGGAGGAGTGGCCGAGTGGTCGAAGGCGGCGGTCTTGAAAACCGTTGAGTCGCAAGGCTCCCGGGGTTCGAATCCCTGCTCCTCCGCCAACTTTGGCGACTTGATTGTTTCGCTGGGGAGGTGGCCGAGTCGGTCGAAGGCGCGCGCCTGCTAAGCGTGTATACCGCAAGGTATCGAGGGTTCGAATCCCTCCCTCTCCGCTGGTTTTTGAAAACTTGGACTTGTAAGAACCGCGCTCGTAGCTCAGCTGGATAGAGCATCGGTCTACGGAACCGAGGGTCGGGGGTTCGAATCTCTCCGGGCGCGCTGTAAAGGCCCCGTCGATTTATCGGCGGGGCCTTTTTTCTTCTTACCTGCGATTCAGCCCATTGACTGTTCTGTAGACTCCGCCGACGCTACGGGTCGAATCGCTCCGGCCGCGCTTGTTGAGGCCTTCCGAATATCATCGGAAGGCCCTTTTTTCTTCTCATCTGCGATTCAGCCCATTGACTGCTCTTTTGACTCCGCCGACGCTACGGGTCGAATCTCTCCGGGCGCGCAGAATAATTTGGGGCACTTACGTTTTTTCGTAGGTGCCCTTTTTCTTTGGCGACGCTACGGGTAGAATCCCCCAGGGAAAAGACAACGGAGGTAGGAAAGATGGGAAGAACCTGGTTTTACGCGTTGCTACTTGCGGCTTTTGCCCTGGTAACTACAAATTGCGGTGGATCGAAATCGGGCGCGAGGCCGCAACGCCCGGACGGCGTCTCCGGAGCGACGGAGACCTCCTCCTCGGACAAATCGAGCGGCGACCCAACAGAAGATGAATCGAGCCCCGTGACGATTCACGTCTGCAAGAGACCCATCGACACACCCGGCGACGTCTGGCCACGGATCGAGGCTATTCGAGTTCTCGACGAGCAGGAATTTCAGGAGAAGTGCGATCTCTCCCTGATGGATGTCTTCTCCAAATGGCGATGCGTACCACCCGATCTTCTCGGACCGATGGTCGAGAGGGCGTCGACCGACGGCGGCGCGCTGGTCGACTGGGTGAAAGAACGAATAGAGTCCGATCCCAGGGGCGCGGCTTGCGTGGTGGCCATGGATGTGATCGGCTCGTTCAAGGTGGGGGCGGACCCTGAAGTCGTGGCGCAGCGGGCAAAGACATGGGAGCAAGTCGCCTCAAAATCCGAAGAGATTGCGGCCGTGCTCGAACCCGTGGAATCCCTGAGCGCCATGCTCAAGGAGATCAACGAGATCCACAAGTTCCGCTGCATGCTGGAGGTCAATGTCCTTGGCTTTGCAGTGAAATGCAAACCCATCCACCCTCAGGGTAGATCTATCGATCTGAGCTGGGAGACCGCCACGAGAGACGGACTCATTGAGGATATCAAATTGACAAGCTGCAAGGGAAAAACCTGCAAGAGACTCAAAAAGACAGCGGAAAAACTCAAGAAGAGATATTTGGGGCTCGTAGAAAAGATCGAAAAAGTCCCGGTGGAAATCTACCGCGAACAGATGAAAGCCTGGCTCGTCTTGCAGCCCTTCAAATCGCAGGTTTGATCAAACCCGTCAGTAGAACATCGATTCGATGATCTGATCCCCCGAAGTGATGCATTCTCCTCCACCATCGGTGAAGGGCATCCACTCCATCTCCTGGTCGATTCCCAGCAGGGAGAGACAGTTGTCCGCGTCGATGCACATGGACTGTACGAGGGGATTGATCATGAGAAGATCTTCACCATTTTCCTGCTCGGTGCAAAGGAAAACCCCCTCGTAGAATGAACACTTGAGCATGTCCCGGAGCATGGAGCCCGTCACGTGATCTTCGTAGGCCTTTTTCTCCGTCGGATCGCCCACCTCGACAACATAAGCGCCATCGTCCATGTACCACGCGCAGTTTATTGTGCACCGCCGAATGGCTGCGGCAAACGCCATGTCTTCCTCGTCGCCTTGCGCGGCCGGGAACTCGCAAGCCAGCTTGTCCTCGCAATAGTCCTTGCAGACATTGGGCGCTGCGGCGCGAACCTGGTCGAGGGCCGCGTGCAGGTCATTCTCACAGCCGACCACCGCCGGCAATAACATGGCAAGTATCGTTAATCTGAATATCATGACTGTCTCCCAATCCTGGTCGGGCGCGCTCCTAAAGCCCGCTGCCGGGCAGCGGTGGGGGATGTATCGACTCGGCTGCTTGATTCACCAGGCGAAGAAGCGCAACGTTGCCTTTCGCAGTCGCCTTATCGAACTCCACACCAAAACTTTTCTTCGCGCCGTCCTGGCCATATTCAAAACGGACAACCCGGCCTTTCACCTTGATGTTTTCAAGATGCTCCGTGGTGAACAGGTCCATCTCCAGATTCTGGCCTTCATATAAAAAAGAAATGCTGTCCAGGTTGTCCGTAGAGATGAGCACCCCGGAACAGCTGATGTTTCCGACGTCCATCAGGTAGTTCTCGCCCCCGCTTCTGATAGTCACCTGGGCAATGATTTCGTACCTCGGATACCTTCGTCGTTCGTTGGCCATGAGAGATCATTCCCGCTGTTGATATCGTTTACTCTCGAATCGTAGCTGATAACCGAACCTAATGGTAGCTTCCCTGCGGACCGGCGGGGGTCTCGGGAATCTCTATCTCCCCGAACCTCTCCTCGTAGCGCCGGACGAGTTCGTTGAGACCCTTGAGTAGCTTCTTGGCGGCCTTGGGGTTGGTGACAATTCTGGACACCACGTGTCCCTGTGGACGCTGAGGCTCCATGAAAACGAAATCCATTACAAACTCCAACTCGTTGTTGTGAACGAGCACCATGTTTGAATAGACGCCCTTGGCTACATCGTCGGATGCCTTGATCTGCAACCGAACGGGCTTGCCCTCTTTTCCTTTCGATACCTTCTTGTCTTGCTTGTCCATATTGCTTCTTTCTCCCGCTAGTCGTCGTTGCTCTCCAGATCTTCGGTCATATCCGGGATTGCCACGGAGGGATTCGCCTTCTTCCCGGTCAACATCGACTTGACCCCCGCCAGCTTGCTCTTCTTTTGGGCCGATTGTTTTGCAGGCGGGGAGATGATCTCCTTGATGGTACGCGATACCTTGTCACCCGTCTTGGACTGGATTTTCTGAAAGATACCCTCGGCCTGCTCCAGCAGTTCCTTGCCCCCGCTCATGTCACCCTTCTCGAGCAGACGATTTCCGTAGGCATGCAGCGTTCGCGCCACCTCGTACTCATTTCCCGTAGACCGCAAGATGACCAGGGCCTTGTCGAAATAACTCACGGCCTCGTCCTGTGCCTCTGGATTGGAGGTATCCCACATGGTCTCTGCGGCCAACTCTCCGGAGGCACGCAGTGCCAGGCCCTCGAGTTCCCTGGCCCCTACCTCACGGGCCAGCATCAATGACCTGTCGAGCTGCAGCCTGGCGGATTCAAGCTCTCCCATCTTGTGGGAAAGAAACCCAATGTTCCGCGATACCTCCGAGTGAAGGATCCGGTCGTCCAGGGTGGTTACTACAACCTCGCACGACTTGAACTGATTCATGGACTCCTGGAGTTTTCCCTGATCCCGCAGGGCCTCACCGAGATTGTTGTGCACGATGGCCAGCATCCTGCGGTCTCCGACCTCTTGCGCCAGGTTCAAGGCCGCCTCCCATCTGGCGATGGCGCTGTCGAGATCTCCCCGGCTGAAGTGCACGATCGCCAGAGCCGACAGGGTGTGGGCCATACCTCCCTTATCGCCCTGCTCACGCCTCAGGTTGAACGCCTCTTCCAGGTACCGTCCCGCCTGAGCATACGACGCACGTCCCGCCTCGATATGCCCTAGGCTGTGAAGGCAAACGGCGACGGAGAGCTTGTTGTTCATTTTGCGCTGAAGTTCGAGCGCCTGGGTGACCAGCTTGAAGGCGCGGTCGTAAGAGCCCTGCCGTCGCGCCAGCTCGCCGAGATCCCCGAGGCATGCGGCCACGCCCTTGGCGTCACCAGCGGCCTTGAAGAGCGACATGCCCCTGTCCAGGAACGCCCGAGCGGCAGCGGCGTCGCCACGGGACCGATAGAGGCGACCGATTTTGTTGAGGGCCGCACCCGCCTTGCCTCGATGAACCAGAATCCATGCGTGTCGCAGCATCTCGGTATAATACAGTTCGGCGGCCTCGTATTGCCCGAGCAGTTCTTGCACCGATCCCATATCGTGGAGGGTGTCCAGGATGAGAATTCGATCTCGATCATCGGCAAGGTCGAGGACCTTCTGATAGAGCCTGATGGCCTTCTGGTTCAGATAGCGCGAGCGAGCATATCCGGCGGCGCGCGCGTAGGCTTGGGCTGCCAGTTGGTTTTCGCCCGCAGCTTCCCATTGAACGGCCTCATCCCATGAAAAGAGGTGACCGTTTTTCTCCGTAACGTGTGAGAGCCACTGAGCGGCGAGAATGTGCAGGGCCCGGCGCTCGTCATCTTTCATGTCTTTCAGGATCTCTTCCCGTATGCCGGACTTTGCAAACGCGTACTTGATCGATCCGAAAATATCCCGATCGGGCAACTCGACGATGAACAGTCGCTCCACCAGACGATTGAGCGACGATGAAAGCGCGAGTCCGTCGGAATCGTCGGCCCATATCTGGGCGGCGCTGGTCCCATCCTTCATCTTGACCCGCTGCCGGGTGAGAGAGGTCACACCCTCGTCCCAGAACACGTCGCCAATGACGGAAGCGTACCTGAGGACCGCACGATCCCTCGGGTCAAGCCGCTCCATTCTCGCCTTGAGCGCGTCGATCAGACTGACCGGCATATCGGCCATGCTCAGCTTGCTCACGTCGGAGGTCCACGGCTCGGTGGTGGTGTCCACGACACCGGACTCCCGAAGAAGCGCACAGAGCTGCTTCATGGAACCGGGGTTTCCGGCGGATCGGTTGATGACCGCCTCGAGTAGCTCCTGCGGCGGATCATCCAGAAGTGGCATGAACTCCCTGAACAGACCGGTCATGATGTCGTCGTCGAGAGGCTCGAGCCTCACACGAACCACGGAGGGATTGTCGGTCATGTCCCAGATCTCGGGCTTGCCGCCGATCACCACCATCACAGGCACCGGTCCAAGAGCGTTCAGGATCTCCATGTGGAATCTTCGGGACTCCGGCGTGGTCCTGTGTATTCCGTCGAGCACCAGGGCGATGGGTCCGTCCACGGCGTCATTCTGGAGGAAACGAACGATGGCCTCTGTCACGCGCTTGAACAGGAGCTCCTGATCGGATTCGAGGGCCTGAAGGACCGGGCTGTTCGGGAACGGCATGTTGGCCAGATAACCCAGCAGGTGGGCAGTCTCCGTCACCAGCGTAGCCGACTCGGCGCCCAGCACCTCTCCCACCATCGTCGCCAACCGCAACCGCGATGCCACCGGGTCGGCTCCCTCGGCCGCCTGCAACCTCTGGCGGATAACCCCGCGGATGGGACCGAAGAGATCTTGATCCTTTCTGCAATGAACGTGAAAAATGCGATTCTCGGACATGCGCCCGCTGAGCCGTTCGCACAGGGAATTGAGTAGCGTGCTGACGCCCATACCGCTCTCGCCCACCACGATGCAACCGCCGACGAAGCCCTTTTCCAGACAAAGATCAAAGCAATCCTCGATCACCTGCAACTCCGCTCGGCGCCCCTTGATCCCCATGCTCTGGTGCCCGAATTCCTCCGACTCTTGCCCGCCCAATGATCCCGGGGACTGGAACGGAGCTCCACATGCCTCGCACACGACGGCGTTCGAAAGATTTGCCGCCCCGCAGGCAATGCAGGGCATGGTGGAGGTTCGGGACCTGGCGTCCGCGGCACACACCTTGCAGAGATCCTCACCGGACTGAACTGGCACTCCACAACGCGCGCAAATTTTTTCCATCTCTTGACTCATGGCTCTTCCTTGGTGTTCTCTTTTGAAAAGGGAAACATGGTATCACATTTTTCGTCAACGCCATCATGGTGTCGACAGGAGGGAATTATGAAAAAAGCATCAATAGTCGGGCTCGCACTTGCTACCTGCCTCATCTGTTCCAGCGCCTCGGCGCAGGAGACGGCGGTGTTGACCGTCGACGTTCCGGATGACGGTAAAACAATGGCAATCGGAGGCTACGTAACGATGGGCATGGCCCATGAGGTAGGAGACTACGACGACGCCAAGTTCAGATTCGCGGGCGGCGGCGGCGCGTATTTCGATTTCTATCTTACGCCGTTGCTGGCGCTGGAGGCCGGCCTGGGAATAGTCGGGAAGGGAACGCGCGAGGAGGGGACCATAGAAGAAATGGGCTACGAAGCCGACTACGAAACCAGGTTGAAGTTCGCCTACTTGACCATTCCCCTGGGCGTCATGCTGAACATCAAAGGGCTGCAGATCGGCGCGGCCTGGGAGATTGCGTTCGCCCTCACGGGGAAGAGCAAATCAGAGTCCGGGGACACCGAAACCGAGCACAAATGGGATGGAGACGACTGGGACAATTTCCGACGCTTCAACATGGGACCGCGGTTAAGGGTTGGGTATGCCATCCCCGTCGGACCCATCTCCATCGTGCCGGGAATGTACTGGTCGCTGCACGTTCTCAACGAATACAAGGATATGCCCGACGAATTCGACGACTCGATCCGGGCGATGAACATCATGTTCCTCGTTGCGGTCGAGTTCGGTCTGTAGGAGGTAACGTTTGAACGCAAAGGAATTGGCCCTTCAAATTGCCGATACGGCGCTGGAAAAACAAGCACTATCAGTGGAGATCATGGATGTGGGGCAGAAGGTGGACTACACCGACTACATCGTGATCTGCTCGGGGCGAACGGATCGCCAGGTGGACGCCATCGCCTCGGAGGTGGAGGCGACTCTCAAGAAGGAGGGCGTCACGGCGCTCGGGGTGGAAGGACGTGAGAACAACAATTGGGTGCTCATGGATTACGGTGAAGTCGTGGTCCATATCTTCGAGGATATGACACGCGGATTCTACGACCTGGAAGGTCTCTGGATCGACGCGGTAAGGGTGCCGATCCGGCGGGTCGCCGAGAGCCGGTAGAACCGGGTGAAACTCAAGATAGTCAGCGTCGGAAGAGAACGATCCGATCCGTTTGCCTCGGCGGTGGCCGACTATGCGTCCCGCTGCCGTAAGTTCCTGCCCGTGGACGAGGTCATCCTGAAGAAAGATCGCGAAGACCGCATCGCCGCAAGAATGCTCAAGGAAGCCGAAAAGGGAGATCTCCTGGTAGCGCTGGACGAACGGGGCGAGGAGCACGACTCCCGGCAGTTTGCGAAGATCGTCTCGGGATGGATGAACAGGGGGTTTCGCCAGGTAACGCTCTCAATAGGAGGAGCTGACGGCCTGCCGGACGATGTGGTGAACGCCGCCGGGCTCACCCTGGCACTCTCGAAAATGACCCTCCCACACCGGATGGCGCGCCTGATGTTGATGGAACAACTCTATCGCGCCTTGTGCATAATCAGAAACGTGCCATACCAGAAATAGAGTTTCGCATTTCGGAGCAAATCATGAACGAGACAGGTACGAGCCCGGTGTTGCTGGTTGTCATGGACGGCTGGGGGATGGCCCCGGCCGGGCCGTATAATGCGCTCTCCCTGGCTGCGACACCCGTCTTCGACGATCTCTGGTCCAGCCGACCGCACACTGCCCTTCTGGCGCACGGGAAGGCCGTGGGCCTTCCGGACGACGGGCAGATGGGCAACTCCGAGGTGGGACATCTCAACCTGGGGTCGGGTCGCGTGGTGAAGCAGGAGCTCACTCGCATCAACGACGCACTCGAGGACGGAAGTTTTACGAATAACCCCGTCTTCCAGGATGCCATAGAAAAGATCAGGGCATCGGGCGGGCGGGCGCACGTGATGGGGCTCTGCTCCCCTGGCGGGGTGCACAGTTCCCTCGAGCACCTCTACGCGTTGATCGATCTTCTCAGCGGGGCCGGCATCCGGGTATTTCTACACGCCCTGACCGACGGGCGCGACACGCCGCCTTACTCGGCGCGCGACTACCTGGCAGAAATCGAGAAGAAAATCTTCGGCAAGGCTGAGATCGCCGTCGTGGTGGGCCGTTACTGGAGCATGGATCGGGATAATCGCTGGGATCGCGTGAGGCGCGGATACGATGCCCATGTTTCAGGCAAAGGATCCCGGCACAACACAAGCGATGAGGCGGTGGCCGCTGCGTACGAGGCCGGTCAGTCGGACGAGTTCATCGAGCCTCGGATAATCGTCGGCGACGACGGCGAGCCCAGGGGGAATATCGTCGACGGGGACGGTGTTTTCTTCTTCAACTTCCGGGCGGACAGAGCCAGGGAGATCACCATGGCGCTCACGGACGCGGATTTTACGCAGTTTCCCCGTGAAGAAATCCCCAGTCTCGCAACCTATATCTGCATGACCGAGTACCGTTCCGACTTCGGCCTTCCCGCAGCCTTTTTGCCGCACCCCCTGAGCAACATCCTCGGCCGGGTAATTGCCGACCGGAACCTCCACCAATACCGATTCGCCGAAACCGAGAAATACGCCCACGTCACATTCTTTTTCAACGGCGGCGCAGAGGAGCCTTTTCCCCTCGAGGAACGGCAGCTCATCCCATCCCCCAGGGAGGTGGCCACATACGATCTGGCGCCGGACATGAGCGCATCGAAGGTGGCTGACGCCGTGATCGCCCGCATCGAGAAGCACAACGACAACTTCATCCTGGTGAACTTCGCCAACCCGGACATGGTTGGACACACGGGGGTGCTCGCGGCGGCGGTGGAGGCGGCAGCTACCGTAGATGTCCAGCTCGGTCGGCTGCGCGATGCGATCATGGCCAGGGGCGGAGCAATGCTGGTGACGGCCGATCACGGAAACAGCGAGCAGATGCTGGACGAACGCACGAGGGAGCCCCACACGGCCCATACCCTCAATCCGGTGCCCCTCATTCTGGTGGATGATCGATATAAAGAGGTAACCCTTCGATCGGGCGGCTCCCTGCGGGATGTGGCGCCCACCATACTCCACCTCATGAACTTGCCGGTCCCTCAGGAAATGACCGGACGTTCGCTGATTTCAGACTAGGTAAAAAAAGGAGTTCTTCCCATGCCCATGTACGAGTTCAAATGCACAAAATGCAGCGACGTGTTCGAGGAGTTGATCCGCAACTCGAAAGATAACAAAGACGTGGAATGCCCCGGGTGCGGTTCCCACGACGTAGAGCGGGTTCTCTCGTCATTTGCCGTCTCCATGGGCTCGTCGGGCGGGTCGCTTCCCGCCTGCGGCGCGCCGAGGGGATCTTGCGGTGGAGGCGGTGGATTCTCGTGAGGTTAAGTTCCTGAGCGGCGGTCGCCGCACTTCTTACAGGTTGCCATTTTCCCCTGAAAAACCAGTCTACGTGGCGCAGTAGAACTTTCCGATAAACATCGGGTTTTCTTCCTTGAAGAGCGTTCCCGCCGCCCTGTCGGCAGCCGCGATGGTCATCTGCTCGAGCTTGCAAAGGATACCGGACGTCTCTCCCACGTTGCCCGTGGTTGCGTAGTTGACGCAGCCGCACCAGAACATACAGCGGTGCTGGAGCTTGCAGTCCACACATTCGGCGTCGGGCTCGTCCTTTTGTTTGCCCATCTCCACAACCTTCTGGAGATCGGGGCCCTTCCAGATGTCTCCGATCGTCACGTCATGACGGGTATCCTCTCCAACCAGGCGCTCGCAGGGATAGAGCATGCCGCTGGGGGCAACGCAGAGTTCTTCCTTTCCAAACTTGCACCGATCTCGACAGGCGTATCCGCCCTTGAGGTGGGTGATCACCTTGGAGTCGAACAGATCCAGCGCGAAGTCGATACCCTCACGGTATTTTGCGATATAGATATCCACCAGCCGATCGAGAGAATGCTCGAGCGTCGCCACTTGCTCGTCGGTCCATTCGGCTTCGTAATTCAGGGAGAAGTTCAGGTTCTTCACGCCGAGGGACATTATCGATTCGAACGACTCAGGGATCAGCTCGGCGTTTTGGGGATCGATGACCGTTATTGTCTCCACCGAAGGAATGGCCTTGACTGCGCGCTTCAGGTTTTCCACGATCACATCATACGAAGAGGCGCCGTTCGCGAAGGATCGGGTGCGCTCATGTGACTCGCGGTTTCCGTCGAGGCTGAAGACGAGGTGAAAGCGTTCGTTCTTCAGGATCTCGAGCACCTCCCTTGACACCAGGGTTCCATTGGTGGTCATGGAGAAGCGCACGGGGGTCTTGCCCTCGTATTTGTTTTTCTCCAGATCGCGGGCGTAGGCCATGGCCCGCTGCATCATTTCCCACTCCAGTAACGGCTCGCCACCGAAGAATGAGACACGCGCGTCCTTCCCGAAGAAGGCCATCTCAACGGCCTTTCGCATTATCTCTTCCGACATGGGGCGATGAAACTTGTTGCCGTTGTAGCAGTATGTGCAAGCCATATTGCACGCATGATTCAGGAAAAGAGTTACGTCCATCAACGTTCCTTGAAGGGGTCCTTGACGTTCAACGGCATCGCAGACTTGCCATTCAGGCGCGGTTTCGGTCTCGGCCGGGGCCGGGGCCGGGGTCTGGGTCTGGGCGTACGACCCATGACATGGTCTACACGTGCCACCCGCCCGAACTGGATATCGAGGAAGTAAATTCGCCCCGGTCTCCCGAGTTTGTCCAGGAGCAGCGGCCGAAGGGCGTTCCGGGTCTCGGTAATGCCAACCGGATCGGTGACAGAGCGATGATTGCAGCTGCTCGAAAGGTAATTGCTCGCCGTCGTCATGAGCAGATCGGCACGGCGGACAATCAGGTCGCGATCTGCGTCAGTCTCCCACGAAAAGAAGAGGGTGAATGCCGTAGATGTTCGATCGGGCAGATTCACCTGCATGCCGGTAATGTTGGGCGGGGGGGCATTCAGGTCGTTGCTCAGATCGACGAGACCGGGGAGTACTATCCTGGGAATTGCGAACGCACGCGGAATTACCTCCACCGGCGGATCCGGGTTGGGCGCTACTCCTGACAGCCGGGGAACCGGTTCTTGTCCGGGAAGCCTTTCGTGTTCATTCTTTTTGCAACCGGTGAAGATCGCGGTGGCCGCCGCGCCGCCGGCCAGAATTGCGAGAAAACGCCTGCGGTTGATTCCGGCGTCTTCGACGCTGGGATACGTCGGTTCCGCAACCGCGAATGCAGGTTTCTTGTTACGTGCCATCAGTCGAAATAGTGCGGGATGGCTACATCGCCGTCCAGTGGTTGAATGTATTTTTCCCGAAGTATTTCAAGTTCCACGCCCAACAGGTCGTCGTCGAGAACATCCGGGAGGAGGCGTCGGATCTTCTTCAGGATCTTCCGCTCGACTTTTCTCAAACGCCGGGGGTTGTACATATTCTCAGTGTACAGGTATCTGCGCACGAGCTCGCCGAGGTAACTCTGGATGGCGGAACTGCTGTTCTTCACGCATCTCAACACTTCGGTGTAGTCGTATTTGATCCAGAGGGCATAGGATACGTAACGCCCGTCATCCATCATTGTCGACCAGCTCCCATGGGAAGGTAAGCGGTAGTTGGCAAAGACCGGAGGCCGCATCCCGCCAGGGACCGGATGATCGGGCGGGTCGTACGGCCGGGGCGGGGGAGGAGGCGCGAAACGGGGATCGTGAGGGGCCGCGCCAATGGCCTTCGCCGCGCCGAAGACAGCAATGGAGGCTGTTCCCGCCGTGAGCAGCGAGATGAACTTCCTGCGGTTGACGTGGGATACATCGCGGGCTTCTGGATACGCTGGATTACTCGATGCCCGGACTGGATTTTTTGATCGTTTCATTTTTTTACCCCGGGGGTTTTCCGCCCCTGGTTCTTTCGACGAATGAAACGATAAAAGGATCAGTGATTATTCGGCACCGCGTCAGGAACGGCGTTCAATCACTTGACTCCCTTTGGGATGATGGGCCTGAGCACGGGTACACCTCGAGGGCGTGGACGCGGTTCGGGTTCGACCGGGGCTACGATTCCGCCGGGAACCGGTATCTTGTCGTCATTGCGTTTTATCTCGAGCCGCAAGTACCCTATTCTCGCGGGTTCGCCTGTCTCGCCTGTGTAGAGCTTCTCAAGTGTTTCTTGCAAACGCCGCGTTGCGCTCGCCTCGCCCCGGGGATGATCGAAATCCGAGGCGTGAAACCCCCTTGAGATTACGTCAGTGAATGCTTTTCCTATCGTATCGAGGTTCTTGTGAACGAACGGTCTGAGGTTGGGATTGTCGTGTTCTATCCATACGGCGAAGGAGATGCTGCCGCCCCCGGAGAAGGAGGCAATGTAAACAGCGTTGGGCGGAAGACGGAGCACTTCCAGATGCTCGGGCCGTGGCGGCATACCCGGAGGAGACGGCTTGCGCTGGCTATCAGACGGCTCATCACCGGGTTCCTTTGCGATCAGGAGCGCCGAGTCGGCACCTTCAGAAACGTCTGTCCCGTCGAGTTTCCCGTGAGGAGAAGTGACCTTTCCCGCCAACGGCTCATTTTTTGAACCGCAACCCATCAGCAGGCTCGCCGCTCCCGCGCCCCCCAGAAGGACCATGAATTCCCGTCTGCTTTTTTGCGCAATCTCGTATTCGGGGTATCGAGGATCGACCTTATCGACCACCGGCTTCTTGAAACGTCTCATCCATCCGCCATAGCCCGAAGGGCGACGGTGGGCAAGCGTCAATCATCCCATGAATAACGAAACCGGAATCAGAACACCTATACCAAAGCCGTGTTTCGTCCTAGAATGACATCCATGTTTCGAGGACTGCTAGTAATCGTTGTTGCCTGTGCTTCGCTTGTCCCCGCACTGTGCAGAGCGCAACCAGACAAGTCAGAAGACAGGTACAAGATCTCGGTGCTCACCATGGGCAAGGGCGAGGATCTGTTCGCCCGATTCGGGCACATCGCCCTGATGGTGGACGACAAGGTGAGCAGGACCAGGAAGGTCTACAACTTCGGCACCTTCAGCTTCAACGACCCGGAGCTTCAGATAAAGTACGCTCGGGGATTCCTCATCTATTGGGTGTCGGTGACCACCTACAGGGGCATCGTCGGTCGCTACCGGTATTTCGACCGCGAGGTCACCGTGCGCACCCTGGATTTGACCCCCAAGCAGGCGCGGGAGGTCGCTCACCGACTTGACACCAACGCCCTGCCGGAAAACCGCGAGTACGAATACCGACATTACATCGACAACTGCTGCACGAGGATCCGCGATATCATCGACGATGCCATCGGGGGCGCAATAAAAAAGAAGTACGATCGGGAACCCACCGGGCGCACATATCGGGACTGGACACTGGATGCTCTCGAAGGACTTCCGGTTTCTTGCGCGATCATCGTGTATTCCCTGGGCCCGGCCATAGACAAGCCGGTAACCCGATGGGACGAGCAGTTTCTTCCCTCGGTGCTGGCACAGGACCTGGACGAGATCCGTATCGGTCCCGACAACCATCCCCTGGTTTCAAGAAAGCGCGTCGACGTGAAGAGACAGGGGCCTGCCGTCGAATCGGTCACCCCGACCTACGAGACCGCGATTCCGGCGGTGCTCCTGGGACTGCTGGCGCTCGGTTTCCTTCTTCCCATCGCGCTTGGAAAACGCAAGATCGCGGCGCGCCTGACCGGGCTCGGCCTGCTCGTCTGGGGGCTGATCGCCGGACTGGGCGGACTCATGCTCCTCCTGTACTGGACCGCGACCACCCACTTTGACACCCACTACAACGAGAACCTGCTGGTGAACCCTTTTCTTCACCTCTGGCTGCTGGGGCCCGCATTCAAATTGATCTTCAAGGCCTCCTTGAGCGAACGAACCTCATGGCTTATTCGTTGGTACCTCATCGCCTCCATGGGGTTGATCCTCATCGATGTGGTGATGAAGATCGGTCCGTTCATACAGGGTAACTGGGGCGTAATTGCCGTCGCGACCGCGTGCAATCTCCTCGCCCTGTTTGCGCTGGTGAGAACCGGTGTAATCGCGAAGCCCTGGGCTCGCGCATAAAAAAATGCTGATTCAGGGAAAACGAATACCGATGAGCGCGTCGAAACCGAATCCCTTGCCGAACTTTACCGCCTTGTTCAGCTCCTTCTCGATCTGACCCTGCAACATGGCATCCAGTTCTGTCTCGCTCATACCCGCCGGGGGATTGTCGGGATCGAAGTCATCGGGATCAATGTCGTAGTCTTCATAGATCGAGTTCATATCAATGGTCACCTTGCCCTTGATGCCCGTGACCCCGTACAAAAAGCCTATCTCCATGACGAGCGCAGCGTGCTCGGCAAAATACCAGGTGAAACCCAGAGGGATCCTCCCGTACAGCTCGGCGCCGTATTCTATCGCGTCGCTGATCAGGTAGGCGCCGTGGAAACCCAGTCCCAGGTGCGGAAAGAAGGGCCCGCTTCCAAATCTGTAAACCAGGCTGAGCTGGCCGCCTACCGCTATGAAATCACCTCCGACCCCTCCCGTAGCAGCCACCGGGTTGACCGAGAGTTTCGAAAAATCACTGCCGTCAGATTCCAAAGCCAGGAACGGAGAGATCTCCAACGCGATACCATCTCCGCCCAGATCCAGGTGGATTTTGCCAACGAAGGCCTTTCGGGATTTCACCGTTAAATTTACCGTCCGGCCATACTGCTCAACCGTGAATTTTGACTCCGGGAAGTAGGCGAACCCCACTTGTGGAGCCACCGAAAACCAGGAGAAGATATCCTCCTCCTCTTCTTTTTCCTTCCCCTCCTCCTCATCCGGCATTGCAGCCGGTTTCTTGGGTGGATCGATCGCGGCGGGTTCCTCCGGGGGGACAGCCTGTTGTTCAACATACGGAGGCGGTACCGAAGGGGCAGCAGCGGCCGCATTGGCCCTGGCCGCTCGCTCGGCGGCGAGTATCGCCGCTTCGGATAACGGGGGATCTTCCACAGGCGGCTCTTCCTCCTCGACCGGCGGCTCCTCGGGGGGCGGTTCTTCCGCAAGCGGTGGCTCTTCCTCGACCGGCGGCTCCTCTTCCGTAGCAGGAGCTTCCTCCGCAGGCTGAGCCTCTTCCGCAGGCGGCGCTTCTTCGGCGGGCGGTGGTTCTTCGGCAGGTGGTGTATCTTCGGTGGTGGGGGCTTCTTCCCCTCCCTCCTGGGCCACGGCTCGGGACGAAAACACGACAAGGCCAAGCGCTACAACAACAAGCATTCTTGCAAATGAAAGGAGATTTCTCATCCGTCTACTTAACTTCAAACAAGAACAAAAACAAATAGTCGAGACTGGACACAACTACTCACCCGAAGCGCACCGGCGGGTTGGGCAGGCGATTCAGTTGTGCTACTAGATCTTCATGCATGTTCTCTTTTTACCATCCTGGTACCCCGATCCAGATCAGCCAACCAATGGCATTTTCTTTCGCGAACAAGCGCGCGCGTTGAAAAATGCCGGTTTCAGAGTCGGTGTGGTTGCCTCGAAGCTGGAAAGGGGCACCAAGAAAAGGGTGGAGCGATATAATGACGACGGCATCGAGACCATCTACGGGTATATTCCAGCGCTACCGATAACGATCAAAATCTGGAATCTAGTCTTGTTGACCGCGAGTTTCTATCGATTGTTCAGGGAGTACGAAGCCCGACACGGAAGACCGGATGTCATTCACGTGCAAAGCGCTATCTACTCCGGTCCGGCCGCGCTGCAGATATTTTCGCGTTGTGGTGTGCCGTATGTCATCACGGAGCATGCCTCGGTATTTGAACGTGCGGCAATACCCCCTTGGCATTTGGCTATTTTAAGAAAAGTTTTTGATAAAACTGCTGGCTTGGCGGTGGTTAGCCCATCGCTAGGTGAGGTTCTTGAGCGGGTGGTGGGCCGCTGTGCGTCTGGATGGAAGTGGGTACCAAACATGGTCGATCCCGTTTTTCGCCCCGCCGACTCACGCGCGGGTACCCCTTTTAAATTTCTGAATGTAGGCTGGCTAAAAGAGAATAAGGGCCACGAGGACCTGTTGCGAGCTTTCGCCAAAGCTTTCACCGACAAAGACGAAGTGGAGTTGGTTATCGGCGGAGGTGGAACGCTCCTTGATGATCTCAAAAACCTCTCTTGTGAACTTGGAATTCAAAAGCGCGTTCATTTTCTCGGCGACCTGAGCAGAAACGAGGTCTTGTCTCAAATGCAGTCCTGCGATGCGTTCGTGCTGTCCAGCCATGGCGAGACGTTTGGCGTGGTGCTCATCGAGGCGATGGCGTGTGGGAAGCCTTGTGTGGCGACTGCTTGCGGCGGCCCGAATAATATAATTGATGACGAATCAGGAGTTCTGGTGCCAGCGGGAGACATCGATGCATTAGCGGCGGCGATGACCAAGATGAAAAAAGATATCGACTCCTATGACGACACCCGAATTCGCGAGAGTTGTTTGGACAGATTTGGACCCGCGAGATTGGTCGAGAATCTTGGGAATCTTTACCAGTGCGCTCTTAAATGCCAGTCTACGGGCTAGGCAGGTGGTGAGATTTTCAATGTCGATGTCAATTACGGCACATCACGATTTTCTGAATGTAGTATGGTCTTATCTGGCATATTCGACAGAAGCGGAAAAGATTCGCCAAGTCGGCAACGCTCGTACTCTGCGCGATCACACCTATCAGTGCTGTTTTCAAGCATTGTTCACCGAAATCGTTCTGGAGAATTCCTAGATGCCCCAAGTTAGTGTTCTCATGCCGGTTTACAATGGAGAAGCCTTTCTTGGTCAAGCAATTGAATCCATATTGCAGCAGACGTTTGACGATTTTGAATTCATTGTCATTAATGATGGTTCGACGGATCGTAGTGCCGAGGTAGTACAATTGTATGATGATCCGCGCATTCGCTATTTCGAGAATGAATGTAACATTGGTTTGACTCGCTCACTTAACCGTGGACTGTCACTGGTGCGATCTCCATATTTGGCGCGTATGGATGCAGATGATACAAGCCTACCACAGCGACTAGCCAAACAGGTTCACTTTCTAGACATGCATCACGAGATTGGAGTTGTAGGAAGTGCCGTACAAATCATTGACGAACATGGCAACATATCCCGTAAGTGGGAGCCACCTGAAACGCACGAGGTTCTGAGGTGGTGCCTTTGCCTGTTCACTCCTATTGCACACCCTACGGTGATGATGCGACAAGAGGTTGTAAAGCAGGTCGGCGATTATTGCACTGAGATGTTGACCGCCCAAGATCATGACCTATGGCGACGACTAAGTCTTGTAACCCGTTTGGCAAATTTGCCCGATGTATTGCTTCACCTACGACAACACCGGTCGAACATCACGAAAGTGCGTTCGGTGGAGCATCGGCAGAACCGGGTAAGGGCGTTCCACACGATGATGTCGGAATTCCTGGGTGAAGATGTGCCCGTAGATGTAGTTCGATGTGTTTGTGGACAGAACTGTGGATCAGCGCGAAAAGTGCATCAAGCAGCCTCTCTTGTCTACGAACTTTACCAGGTTGGTATGAATAATAGTGCTTTATCACTAGCCGAGAAGCGTTTTATACGCAACTATGTCTCCGAAAGGCTGCTCGGCTTGGCCTATCGTCGAAAGGATGATGGGCATGGTAGGCGTACCCTAGATGTTATTGCTTTGGCTTGCTACGTAAATCCTTTGATCGTGGTTAAAATCGTTAAAGATTTGCTTCGACGCTTGGCGTGCCAGGAGGAGGATGTATGAAGACTGCTAGTACGAAAGATTATTGGGAATCCCGGTTATCCAACCAGTTCGATTTGCAAGGGGTTGGTTTTATTGGACTTGGAAAGCATTACAATGCCTGGCTGTATAAAGTACGGAGAAACGTTTTTCTTCGCAAGATGAAAGCAACGCTCTTAAATTTTCGCAGTGTCGATGTCCTGGATATAGGTTCAGGAACGGGATTTTACATTGAGAGATGGAGAGAGCTTGCTGTCCGAAATCTTGTCGGTGTTGATCTGACCCAAACAGCAGTTGATAATTTGAAACAAAAATATCCGGAGCATGAATTTTACCAGGTTGATATAGGAGGAGATACCAGAACTCTCGCCAATCGCAGATTCGATGTCATTTCTGCGTTTGACGTTTTGTTCCATATTATAGATGACCAACAGTATCAGAAAGCTATTGAAAATATCTATTCTCTGCTCAAACCAGGTGGACTTTTTGTTCTCTCTGAAAATTTCTTACACACGGAAACAATAGTGTCCAAGCATCAAGTCTGTAGGCAACTTGATACAATTGAACACTTCCTGACTGGGTGCGGGTTTGAAATACTTGATCGCTCCCCCATGTTTTGCCTGATGAATGCGCCAGTTGACACTAATAATGTGTTTCTCAAGGCTTTTTGGCGATTTACAAGCAAGATTATCTCACGGAGTGAGCTTGCCGGTTTGGTTATCGGCGGTTTTCTATATCCTCTTGAGTTGTTTCTTGCGCTTTCATTGAGCGAGAGTCCGACGACGGAAATAATGGTGTGCAAGAAGCCGGCTTGAGATCATCCTTTTTTGACAATATACACATCCCCCCATGCCAATTTATTCTTTTCAGCTACCTCTTCAAGTATGTTCTCCATTTCCTTTTTTGAAACCCATGTCGGAAGACTAAACTCCATGGACTCGCCTTCTGAATATTGAAATGACACAGTTGAGAGTGAGGACAGGTGTTCAATACATTTATAGGTATTTTCGATAACTTCAGCAGCGAATTCAATTGAAATGCATTGTATCGGAGTCGACAAACCTTTTAGAACTTCGTTCTCATAGCCTTCAACGTCTATTTTTATGAAAGACGGCGTTCCGTATTTCTTGATGACATTATCCAATGTAGTAACGCGAACTGCTTGTTTCCTGTTCCATTCGTATTGATTGAAACGACTACTTTCCCTGGTTGCCTTCACCCAGTCTTCTGAAAGTGTAGAAATAGTATGCGCGTTGCTAATGAGCATTTCTGCTTCCCCGTCTTCTTCTCCCAGGGCAGCTTCAACCAGGGTAAAACCGTCTTCCTCTTTCAGAACCGTTTTGAGATAATCAGAGCATGCCTTTTGTGGTTCAAATGCTACAACTCTGGCGCCAAGCTTTAAAAACACCTTTGTCCTTGTTCCCATATTTGCGCCAACATCGAAAACCAGATCACCTTCCCTGACAAACTGTTGATAGAATTTGACACAGCGTTTTTCATCTTCGCTTAGAACTTGATATCTATATGTTTTCCAATAATCCTCAAAGTAACGATATCCTGGCACTTTCCTGAGTGCTCTCTTGAGGACTCTTCTGACTATTCTTTTTGCCATCCCTATCATTCTATTTCGTTCCCCAAGCTATCATGTCGCAATAACCGTTGATTGTTGCCTTTATCCATATCTATATTTTCGTCATTTCAAAGATTCCGCAACCGTACTTGCATCCAAAGCTATTTCCTGCTTCATCGCCATTGATCGTTGCATTCTCATGCAAATCCCCTTTATCATCCACAAATGAAAACTGTTCAATATTGTATTTTCCAGAAAATTGTTCCATCAAATAACTAACTGAAAATACTCTGTGAGCGTTGAATTCTATCCTTTGTGGACCAATAGGGACAGAAAAATAAAATCTTCCACCCTTCTTCAGTATCTTCCACATATTATCCAATCCCATAAGGTAGCCATCATTGTTCACAGGATCTCCGTATCTCCCCAGTCCAAAGTGTTCCAGCGCGTGCAAGCATGACAGCGAGTCACAGTAATTCGTCAACTTTTCGTCTATTGGCGTCATAAGGTCAGCTTTTGTAAAACTAATGTTCGGTATATTCCTCGACATTGGACGTATATCGAGCACCTCAATTTGCCGAAATGACGCGACGTGAGCAACGAAACCATCTATTCTTGATCCAATATCCACATGAGTTTTCGGACGATTCAAAAAGATTCTTCTCGCCACCAATAAATCCTGATGAAAGTAATGACCACTGGCTACGCCACTTTTCATATATCGATCGTGAAGACAAGGGTATGGCTCTCTGAACGGAAATTGCTCTATTGACGATGACCTCTGACTTTTAAGTATTCGCAAATCGCGATAGTATGATGGTAAACCACGCAAAGTTCTTCGCATTTTGCCCAAGTCTACTCCGAACATCACCAAGATATTTTTTACTCCTTGCAATTGTCGTTTCATTTTATTCTCCCGCAATTTCTCATGTTTTTCTCGCATGTATACAATGTCCAAAACACAAAAACTCTGAAGAACCCTGGTCTCTTTGGCTGAAACGAAAGAGCATTCTTTGCAGAACAACAATACTCAATGATTCAATCAGATTGGGCTTGCTTTTTGAATAACGACTTGAAACGGAAGGAATTCTGTGAATCTCCTGGGACAGAAATTCGAAATAATTGCCATTCTTGCACATGTCTATTTTTACATAATCGTCTTCAAACAGATGTTTTTCATACCAATATTCATTGAAGCCGGTACCGAAATGATATGGGGCAAAATGGGTAAATGAACAGAATGGAGCCGTAAGAATCAGATGCCCGTTAGGTTTGAGTAACCGGGTAAATTCCCTGATGGCCTGAACAGGATCAGGCAAATGTTCCAGTACCTCGATACACATTATTGCGTCAAAAGATGTATCTGGTTCAGGAATTGAAACAATATCACTGATAATGTCCAACTTTCCATAATCAAATTTCCCTTTTTGGAGCGCCGCATTATCACCTTTTCCGTCGTACTCCCCAAAATCCTGCGAAACGTATTCCAAGTGCCTGCAGTATTTTCGATACCGTTGAGTTCCAGCTCCGGCATCCAAAATCCTGCTGTTGTCAGGAATGTTTAATAGGGCTTCTTCCAACCAACGTTCACGGAAGCCTTCGTTACCCCTTCCAACCTTGGGCATCAGCGACTCTATAATATTGCGAACTCTCATTCTAGTTTATCCCATTCATAGGAATCTTGAAACTTCTTCGAAAAGCAACCATTATTCTTGCGTATGAATCAAAGTCCTGCTCCAGCACGGAGTCGAGAGATTCACAAATCATTTCCGCCCTGTTATATGTTGTGATAACAACACTGACTAATGGCGTTTGGGGCGTGGTCATCTTCCCTTCCTGTTTTTCTTCTCGGGCATTTCAATCACCTTGTGTTCCAATCTGGCGGGAATAGATCTCTCGTGTCTCTATTTTCCTCGGGGGCAAACCAATTCTCTGGTGCATAGACAATCTTGTCTTTGTTTCTATTAAGCCATGCGCCCCACCAGGAAAAACTGCTATTGGCAACAATATTGTGTTTGCAGAGACTCATCAATCGCATGTCATTAAAGGCATTTTTATTTTTATTGTGGTCGATGTATTCTGCCATGTCCATTAAACCGGAAAGATTCTCTCTTGCCCAAACGGGATCATCACTGAAAACGTAGTAAACAGGTTCTGACAGTGTTTGGTTCAATTCCTGAATGCATTTTTTATAATATTCGACGCTGCATGTACCATGCTTCTTGTTTGTCTTTGGATCAGTAACATAGTCTCCGCGCCTGACATGTATACTGACAGATTGAGTATCAAGTACCTTTTCTTGAAGATACTTGTTTCTGCCGGAAACGGGCGAACGGAACTGATAATCTGCGTGTATTGTGTCAGATACGCCTGAAAAGTACTGCTCGCTCTGCCAGTATCCGTCGAGATATTCTTTGTCGGACAGCGACAAAACCTTTGGATCAAAATGATAGAATTTCTCTCGTGTTACAGGAGGTTTTCCCGAGAGTTTCTCCAGAATATTTTTCGACAATGACCTTTTTGTAAATGCAGCTACTTCTTCTCTGGTTGCGATTTGTATTTGCATGTCGAAGCATTCCAGTGAAAATGTTCTGGCATCCCAATCATCAAACCAGGATAGATCAAGCTTCAACGCTGTTCCATGAACAACAGAAAGTCGCCTTCCAGCAGCATACTGAAACATCTGGTTCCCGAGTCCCCCAGATAAGCGAACGATGATCATTTCATTTACCGCGCTTTCCTTTTCACTTGATTCTGTTCCTATAAAAAGGGAATTTTGGCACGTGTTTCAGTCAAAAAGGTATTTATCATCTTATGGTCTTCTTCTGTTAGAGAAAATCGCAGTGCCGTTAACACATATACAGACGTAATAATAACACCAGAGAGAATCAACCACAATATTGTGTCGGGTTGTAAGAAGTATTTGAGTGATAGGGCAACGAACACTGCTGCGATTCCTGGGAGCCAACCGGGAATGACCGTATCTCTCAAGAACCGAGAGAGCTTCAGATCAATAAGTCGCAATGTAATTGGAATCATGACAACGGGAAAAACGAAAGACATGGTAACAAAATTGGAAAATGCTGCTCCCACGGCGCCAAGATGCTGTTCTCCCACAAGATAGAGAGTCAGCAACAGATTCCCTATCTGGATTAGCAATGAAAATATGGCGAACTGTCGTATTTTGCCGGTAGCAATTACGATATTGCCCATAAGCATATTGGCATACAGCGTTGGAAAAACGGCGAGTCCAAGTATTGCCACCAATGCAGCATCAGAGTAATTGCTGCCAACCCAGAGAATGACTAATTCGTCCGCGAAAACCATGAGAGGCACAGCCACCAGCAACACAACCAATAGAGCATAACGGTTCACACGAACGTATGCTTTACGCAAGTCGTCCATGCGTTTCATTGCATATAGCGCGGTCAGTTGTGGATTCAACGGCTGCTGAATGACAGTCAGAAACTGGCTAATCTGAGTTGTCGGCATCGAGCCCAGATGAAAACAGGCCACCTCAAGTTCAGTGCTGAGTTTGTTGAGAATAATCGGATTCGCACTCAGGCGAATCAAATTAGCTAGTTGCCCAAGAATGCTCCAACCGCCGAAAGAAGAGACCTCCTTTGCAACAGACCAGTTCCTCTGACTGAAACGGAAACGAATTGATGGAACTAGTCGATACGAATAGGTAACCTTCACACAGAGCGACGTAATGTCGGCAATAAAAGAAGCGACGACCAGCCAGAGTACTTTGGGTCCAATTCCAAAAAGAAGAAGAAAGAGCAACGCAAATCTCAATAACTCCTGGCCAAGTTTAATCAGATTGAGAGCGACGAATTTCTGTTTGACATGGAAACCGGTGAGAAATGGCGTCATTACGGTATTGAGGACAAACGATATTACCATCAAGAACATCATCAAACGGGCATCGGGAATGAGGTGTTCACTGACGGTCAGAATATTTCCGACATTCCATGCGAAAATCCCTCCCGCTACAAGGATTACCAACCCAAAAGGAAAAATGAGCAAACTCATCGACGAAGTAATCTGCGTGACGCGTTGATTGTCTCCCGTTGCATACGCTTCGATTACGAATCTTGATAAGCCATTTGTGAGAGTGCCGGAAAAGAGGGGCAGAAATACAATCAGGGAGGTCAAGACTGGAAGAAGACTATACTCGTCAACATCAATGGTACTGAGAAGAAATCTCTGCAGCCAGACAAGTACAGATATGCTCAAGACGCGAATGAAAAATGCGCTGGCGGAATTGATGAAAGCGAGCTTTTTACTGATAACAATCTTGCTCATGGATTTTCTGACCGGCAAATGATGACTCTAGTAACTATAAGAGACATGCCAACTATCAACGACTTTCCAGATGCGCATATATGCCAAGCAACTTTTTTTCTTCAATTGCCCAGTGGAATTTCTCTTTTGCGGCACGCAGACCCGGAGCGAACTGTGCTGTGTCGATTTTGAGCGCTTCCTCAATGGTTTCAACAGTTTTGTCCACTGTGAACTCGGGGATCACCAGGCCGATCTTTTCTTCCTCTATCAGGTTTTTACAGTCGTGAAGGTTGGTGGTGATGATGGGAATTTGGGCATGTATGTATTCGAACATCTTGTTTGGCATGCAGTAATAGTAGCTGAGACAAACATTCTCCACGGAAAGAAGACCAAAATCTGCAGAGGAAGTATGGGCCACTATTTCGTCGTACGGTACCACCGGATGGTAGTAGATGTTGGTTTCTCTATCGGCGGCTTCCTGAACTTTTGTGATCAGATCGCCGTAACCCATGAAGACGAGTACGGCGTTTGTTTCCTGCAGTCGTTCAAAGGACTTGATCAACAGCTCGACGCCGCGTCCCTTCGCCAGCCCGCCCTGGTAAAGAAAGATCTTTTTCTCCCGGCCGATACCAAGGTTCTTCTGAAGCAAGTCCCGCCGCTTCGTCTTCTCCTTGTGAGGAGCATTGTAGATCACGTTGACTTTTTCGAGCCCGAAGAGTCGCCTGTATTCCGTTGCTATGCCTTCGCTCACCGTGATCACTTCGTCTGCATTCTTGATCAACAGGGGCTCGACACTCCTGACAAACAGTTTCTTGAGCCCGTTCAATCCGTTCTTCTCCCGGGCGTATTCGTGAGTATCGTAGACAATCTTCAGCGATGGATTTTGCTTTTTCCACAGGGACGCAACAATCATTGGCTCGAAATCATTACAGTGGCAGATGTCGAACCTATCGCCGTTATTGAAAGTCTTTGTTACTAACTCGGCAAGTCTGAAAACAGAGAAGATCTTTCCATCGGGAAGGAGATCGGACATGAGTTCGATTCTTCGAATCTTGAAGCCGTCCATCTCTTCCCGGACTTTGACATCGCCCCGCTTCAGGGCCATGACGGTAACGTCATAACCCGCTTCGGCGAGGGACCTCGCAGTCTTGTGCACCCTGTTGTCGTTCGTGAAATTGTTCAACACAAACGAGACGACTCTTTTCATCGAACTCATGGGTTGAAGATATAGCGTGAAAAGGCCGACGAAACAACGGACCTTACTTCAACAGACGCTCATAAACGCTTACCAGCTTCTGTCCTTCGTCACTCCAGAGTGGCGCCTCCCGCAATACGGAGAAATCACCACGGGAAAGACCAACCTGAGCGGCCCGGATAGCCTTCGCAAGCGCTTCCGGATCGGCTTGCGGTACTTGATATCCCCACTTGTTGCGTTCGATCCACTCCCCCATCAATGTATCTGCATTGCCGATGACGGGTCGGCCGTATGCGATGGATTCGAGTAGTTTGACTGGCATTGCGCGAGCGATATTCCCGCGGTCTTGTGGGTACAGGCAGTACTGGATGCTCGTTTGCGCCATCAGGGACGGGAGTTCATCCAGTGAAAATCGCCCGGTGACTATCAGGGGGAAATCGAGTTTCTCCGAGGCCGTTTGCAGATTTTCTGTCACGACGGATTCCGCCGCACCGCCGCCGGCAACGAACAGCGCCGGACGCTCTTTTGCTGGAATTGCTGCAATGGCCGAGATGAGCCAATTGAACATCGCCGGCTCGCGTACCGATCCAATGTAACCAACGGTGAACCGCCCGGGCAATCCAGGGACCGATTCGGGAACATGAGGAGCATTCCAGATCACCTCAGGCTCGATACCCCAACCGCGAAAAACCTCCGCCAATCCGGGATGGCGCAAGGAGCCTTCGGTGACGGTGATGACGAGATCGGCCGCCCTTGCATAACCGAATGCCTGGGCCTTGAGAACCTGTGCGCCGCATTTCCTCCAGAGCGATTTAGGATCGGGCATCAGTAGCCAGGTCCAGTACAGATCGTGGGCGTCGAACACGAAGTACCCTCGTGAACCAGGACCGCTCTTTTCCGCGCCTTCTTGTTTCCACCACAGGCCGACGGCACAGGTGTCCTGATCGTGGCAGTGAACAACCTGGACTGGGTTCGCCAAAAGGCGCCTTCTCACTTCAGCTCGAAATTCGACCAGCCCCATCATTGTAAGGGGAAGATTGCCAATGGGTGCTTCACGCACCTGGATACGCTCGATCCGTACGCCATCCATTGTTTCTGGAAGTCGGGACGCGTTGTGCTCCCGGTCGAACGCGTAAATCGTTACATTGTGGCCGGCTCGCGTCAGGGTCGCCGCTTCTTTTTGGACGCGAACGTCCGGGTCGTGGCGATTGCTGACCACCATTGCTATTCTGGCCATAGTCACCTCTGCCGATCGGATCCCTTCTTGTTCATCCTATTCAATACCGATACGGCTTGTCGAAAATCGAACTCTGTCTCTCGTACAGGGGATCCGCTACATTCCTCCACCCCTCTGGCTCGAGGCGAAGACGGAGCTTGACGTTGGAATCGACGGTGTGCTTCCCCGCATCCAGAAACAGGAGGTCGCCTTGCTTGATCTCTTTGCCGTCGATCTTCACGGTCCTCGAGCCCCCCTTGAAGTTGACCGCCCGGTATGTCCCGTCGAACCGGATCTTGATCTTTAACACACCACTCTTGATGATGGGACTGTAGATAAACACATTACCGTGCAGTCGCCAGTAGGTCTTCCTGATGTACTTGTACACAGCCCGGGGAAGCGACCGGATGCGATAGTTCATGATCACTATCTTTGGAAATCTCTTCTCGATGGTGTTTATCGATTCGGCGACCGGCGTTCGCTTCAGGCTCCACAGCTTTCCCCTGTCCAGCCACCCAAATTTTCCTTTGGGGGAAGGATTGTTGAACATCATGCTGATGCCGTCCAGGCTTGGATCGTTGTCTCCAAGGATATAGTCAGACACAACGACCGTGTTTTTCTGGGCT
Source organism: Deltaproteobacteria bacterium (assembly GCA_030591725.1). Lineage (GTDB taxonomy): Bacteria > Myxococcota_A > Polyangia > JAAYKL01 > JAAYKL01 > JAUVAN01. The sequence goes on along the minus strand of JAUVAN010000003.1, from coordinate 5,460 downwards.
CCGTTACCCCGCTCGAGCACCACGGGCATTCGATTCCACAGGGGGAAGGCCACGCCCACAAGGAGGATAATCACCATAAACGAGATTGACAGAGAGCCGCGCTCTTTTGCCTCCCCGTGCAGCAGCGACGCGATGAGAACAAACCCGATGGGAATTACCATGACGAAGAAGTACGGCCAGGGCTGCCGGTGCCAGATGCACAGGCCCATGAAAACTGCTCCGTACACACAAAGGATCCACTCCACAAATCCTTCCGCGCGCCGGGCGAACAATCTTCCGACCGCGATCGCGGTCAGGCCGTAAAAGAGGGGGTTTCGCTCCACGGTCTGAAACCAGTACCGCTTGACCTCCACGTACAGGTTTTCGAGCGCGACGGCCTTATTGGCAACGACCACCTGATCTACCGTGCCGCCCATGCTCCTTCCGACGAGGCCGAAAACCCCAAAGTAAATAGCGATAGGGATGATCGCCGCGAGGGCGTACTTGACCATCTGGATGAAGGTTTCTTTTGTGCGATCGCAAAAAAGCCAGTACGTGAACAAGGCCGACCCTGCAGCCAGGGCGTAGTAGACGCCTTTTTGAGAAGTGAGAAAGCTCAACGAGACCAGCAGGCCCGCCGTGATCATCCGGCGCTCGAGGGTAAACAGCAAGGAGAACAGGCCGAACCAGGCAGTGAGCATGTCCACTCGAAGGGCACCGGATCGTTCCAGAAAAGTGCTAACGAAGACCATCAATAGTGCGGCGAAGACAACGGCGCTTCTACGAAATTGACGAGCGAGGAGGACACAGGCAAAGAAAATGGCGACGGTGTTGATGACCGTCATCTCTGTCTTCACGTACATCAGCTTTGACCAGGTGTCGCCCGGGAGCATCAGCGCAGGGAGCTGTATGTAGTAACCGAGAATGGTCTTGTACGGCATGAAGTCGCGATACGGGATCCCCTCCGAAAAACGCGTGACGGCCCAGGCGCCCCGAAACTCGTCCATGACCAGCGGGAGGCCGGTCACGTAGATCATCTCGATCACGGCGTAGATCACGCAGATAGTAGCAATGACCCAGTAGAAGCGTCTGTCCAGAAACTGATCAATTTTTTCCGTCACCGGCCGCCTCGTTGTCGCTGATAGATGGCTCTTTGGGTTTTCATTTCGCCCTCCCCCGCAATCGAGTCAGCAATCCCTGCGCTCCGCCCCTGGCCAATCCAGCTCCTCTTGCATATGCGCGTATCATGCTCAACGCCGCGAAGCTCAGGAACTTCGGATCCCCTGTCTGGGCCACGAGTCTGGCGGTCATCGGGACCTGGGAGAGCGCCAGCGCCGAGAGCAACGGGATCTGCAACATGCCGAGGGGACCGAGGAGAATTATTGGTGCCATTCCGATTGAAAGCATGGTGAGCACGGGCTGAATGTGATCGCTCATACCGCTGTATGAGTCCCCCTTCATCATTTTCGGGTGGTGAGCATACAATAGCGCTCGCCAATAACCCTGACGGTTTTGTGTACGAAGATAAGATGCAAGGGCAACCGGGTGGTGATGCTTGACCCGAGATGCGATGTCGAAGGCCAATGTGTGGCCGGCCCGGTGAACACGGAAAGAAAATTCCGCGTCCTGGGCGTTGATGAAGGTCTCGTTGAAACCGTCGAGGTCTTCGAGGATCTTGCGCCTGTAAACTACATTGAAGGTGGCGAGAAAGTTTACCCGGTCGGGCATCCTGGCGTGACGAGCGACTATCTCCTCATGAATAAGGCACGACAATAGCGAATCCGGCCGCATGTTACCGTAACTTCCGCCGACACCGGCAACGGTGGGATCTTCAAGATGATTCATCAGGATATCAAGTGCCCCATCTTCGGCAACACAGTCCGAATCGATGAACCACACAAAGGGCGTATTACAAGCTCGCCATCCGAGATTCCTGGCGGCCCCGGGCCCGGAACCGGTACCCTTCAAGACGGTAACCGAATATCTCGAGGCGATCTCAGCGCTGCTATCAACCGATCCGTCGTCCACAAAGATAATTTCCTTGAGGCGGGGCCCGTTCAGAAGCGGGACTACTGACTCCAGGCATTGGGCCAGGGTCTTCTCGCAATCCCGACCGGGGATCACGAGGCTAACGTCCTTCTGGGTCAACGCCCTCCTCCTTGACGTCCTCAGTGGGGTCGTCTGCGTTCTTGATGGCGAGTTGCCTGGTCAATAAAGTGATCTGACGTTGGGTAGCCCGCTGCTTTGTCAGAAGATAGAAGAAACTCACCAGGCCGGCGAGAACGGAGCAATAGAGGATGAGATCGGCGCCGCGATTGATTCCCAGAAAATGAGCCAGCTCCGTTATTTTATCGGGCACAAGAACAGCGGCCAGCGCAATGACCCACAAGAGAATCCATGTGAGCGCGACTCGTTTTCGGGCCTTCTTCTGGATCATCTTCCACGTGCTGAAGGCGATCAGCAACGCGAGAAATGATATGGCAATTATTTGAAAAGCTGTCATTCCATAAACTTGTTGATCAGATAGTCTGCCGCCACCTTGATGGCGTTCGCCGAACTCTGTCCCTTGGCCATCGAGTACTCGGTATACCGGATGTGGACTGGAATCTCCAGATAAGGCAGCCGGCTGCGGCGGATCTGGTCGATGATCTCGCTGGCGTGGGCCATCCGGTCGAGCCGGATATCCAGTTGTTTCGCGGCCTCCCGGGAGAACGCCCGAAAACCGTTGTGACTGTCGGTAAGCTGCATACCCGAGGTCAGGCGAGTGAAAATCACGGCAGCTCCCAGAAGAACCCTGCGTCCGAAGGGAACGGAACTCGAGTCCTCGATGAACCGAGATCCAAGAGTTATCTGCGCACGACCGTCGAGGATCGGCGCGACCATCGCCGGGATGTCTTCCACTGAATGCTGTCCGTCCGCATCGAACGTGACCAGCACCCTTGCTCCGCGTCTCAGGGCGAAAGTAATACCCGTCTGGAGCGCCGCCCCCTGACCGCGATTGATTACATGCCGCAGGACAGTGGCTCCGGCTTGCAGAGCTTTTTTTGAAGTGTCATCGCTCGATCCGTCATCGACGACGATCACATTTGAGTAACCTCGTCGCAATTGAGAGATCACATCACCTATCGATCGCTCCTCGTTGTAAGCGGCGATCACCACGTGGATGTCTGAAACATTCTCTTCGGCCACCGCTGGTACAGGTTTTCGCATGACTATTCCGGATCCCCGAAGAAGAACCTCCGATACTCGGTCGGCGTCTCTCCTGTCCATCCCCGAAACGACCGATTGAAAGAGGACGTATCAGAGAATCCGAGCACAAAGGCCACGTCCGCCAGAGACCAGCTCCGGTCCTCCAGATAGACGAGCGCGATATCCCGCTTGATGGAGTTGACCAGGAATCGAAAGGAGGTCCTCCGGGTCGTGAGTTCCTTTCGCAGCTTGTCGACGCTGATATTCATTCGACGCGCAATGGATTGCATTGACACGTCGCCCATTCCCAGAGCGTTGAAGACCATCTTGCGCAGTTTGTCGATCAATGGATCAGCGGGAGGAAGCCTCTTGATCATCTCCGCCGAACGCTTTTCCATTTCGGCGCACGCCGCCGGATCGGAGTTACTGCTCGGCTCATCGAGAAGCGTGGATGAAAAAACCAGCTCATTGATCCGGTGGCGAAAGACGAGGTTACTGCCGAATACTCGTTTGTACTCGCCTATCTCCGGTGGTTCCGTGTGCTTGAAACGGACCTCGAGCGGGTAAATCTTCCTGCCAAGGACACGGCTGATTGAATGGCATATCACGGCCATGACGAACTCGGCCTCCGGGCGGGGCACGGCCCAGGGTGGAAAGGCGAGTTTGAATGAGAGCCTCACCTCGTCGTCGGTATGCTCGAGATGAACGTCGAGCGCGTCGTTGGTCAGGCGGTTGTACCGCAGTAAAAGATCCAGCGCCTGCCCGAGGTTGGAGCACAACAGACAAGCCTGAGAGACCACACCGAGCTGGTCCATGTTCACGCGCTCGGCCACGTGGAGCCCGAGGTACGTGTCGCCGGTACGATGGATGGCCTCGTTCCATATGGAGACATACTGATCGTAGCTCACGCGGGCTTCGGGATCGCGAAGCTCGGACAAGTCGAACCCGATCTCGGCAGCTACGTGCTCGAACTCTTCGTTCGACGTAGTAGTAGCCCTCAAGATGGCATTCGCTACGCTGGCAGACAGGGTGCTCATATTTGACGAGAATAACTCATCTTCGCGCAATTGCGAAAACAGGATTCCCTACCTGGTGTGTTTATCTTTCAGGCAGTGGAAACACCCGTCGAATCCGAGTTTCTCGGCCTGGCTCCAGTTGTGAACCTCGATACGGTTGGATGTCTTTATCCTCCGGACGTGCGAGCAGAACAACTTGTGAGCCTCCATGTGGTTCGGATCCGTATTGCAGATGAGCGGCAGGCAGTGCTCGCAGGTGTCGTAACCCAGGCGTTTGGCCTGCTTCAGATCGTGCAACCAGACTTTGTTCTTCGTGACGATCTTCTCAGCGTACCGACAGGTGATCAGGTGAACCTCTCCGGATCTCCGGTTACCCACCAGGGCCCGAACTTCGATGGGCATCTTGATTCCAAGCACCGTCACCGAGAAACCCTTGAGCGGGAGTGTGTGATCGGCCACGCCGATGTCCGCTCCTGACGCATGCCTCAACACCATCCGGTCCGAAACGATGGCCGTGCTGCCCATGTCGAATCTCGGGCCGGTCGCGTCGAGCTGGAAGTCCAGCAAGTAGTCTCCGTCCCCCAGGTCGACGACAGGCCACGGAAGCACTTCGCCACCGGGCGCGACGAACTGGATAGAGTCTGCCCAGCCGGGCCCGAGAAGCACGTCTCCCTTGCCCGCAGGCTGCACCATCAGGCGGATTGTCTCTCCGCTCATGAAATACCCACCGGTCTCGGAATCCTTGACCGTGGGGAGGAAGCCCGCGGAGAGTTGTCTTCGCAATTCGAGCCCAAAGGCCTGGCGAGCCCCCGCTGCCTTCTTGACAAACGCTTTCTCTGCCCTGGCATCCACCGCCGAGTAGATATCGCCTATTCTGTCGATGTGCGCCTTCAATTTGAAATCTCGCTCACCCGGAAGGCTCTTGCGATCCAATCCCACGCTGACATCAATGTTGTGAGGCCCCGGCCGGTCTAGCTTGAGCTGCGCCTCATAGACTCCCTTGCCCACGTGCGACAACGTCAGTTTCTTCTGCGGCCCCGGCTCAAAGGCACTCTTTGAGTACATCTGTCCGAGTATCGTGTCGGCCACGGATCCACTATCTACCGCCGCCATGCTCTTGGACTGCTTGAGCTTCTTGACCAACGCCAGGTTGGAACCCACCTCCAGAGCCACGTCGTGGCCCGGCCAGGGACCGGGCAGATACACCGTCGCTGTTGCGGTGGCGCCGGTTATCGGTTTACCGTCCTTGCCCCTGAGGTTGAGCACAAACTTGGCG
>JAUVAN010000178.1 GCA_030591725.1 Deltaproteobacteria bacterium | reverse complement strand
GTGGTCATCTTAAAAGGTAAGGCACCAAAATTTTCCTGAACTATTACATTGATCTGTTTTGGGCTATATCGCCTGTTAAGTTCTTGAATAAACTTGCCTCTACGCCGTCGGCCCGTGGCACGAGCTGTTGCGAGACCACGCCGCGCAGGCTCTCGGCGAGGATTGTCCGCACCTGGCCCTGCTCCTCGGCCGGGAACAGGTCGAGGACGCGGCTGATCGAGCGTATCGCACTCTGGGTGTGCAAGGTGGCGAAGACCAGGTGGCCGGTCTCGGCTGCGGTAACCGCCAGCTGAGCGGTCTCCCGGTCGTGCATCTCACCGACCACGATCACGTCCGGATCCTCGCGCAGGGCTGACCGGAGCGCCACGGAGAATCCACCTGTGTGGACCCCGACCTGACGCTGAGTGATCAGCGAGCAGTTGTTCTTGTGCACAAACTCGATTGGATCCTCGACGGTGATGATGTGCCGGTAGCGCTCCTGGTTGATGATATCGATCAGCGCGGCCAGGGTGGTCGTCTTGCCGGAGCCGATCGGTCCGGTGACCAGCACCAGCCCCTGGGCGTAGGTGGTGAACTTGCCCAGGGCCGGCGGCAGGTTGAGCGAGACCAGCGGCGGCACGTCGGCCGGGATCAGGCGGAACGTGCCGTTGATCCCGTTCATGTGGTGGAAGATGCAGGCCCGCGCGCGCGCGCCGTCGGGCAGATCGATGCATTTGAGGATGCTGCGGTCTCGTTCGAGCGCCTCGCATTCCTCGTCGCTGAGGATCGATTTGAGCAGGCTCCCGACCTGGGCGGCCTCGATCGGTGAGTCCTTTGCCTCCATCAGCCGTCCGTTGCGGCGCAGGATCAGCGCCTTGCCCGACATCAGGTGCAGATCGCTGGCGTTGTGCTTGAGCGTGGAGGAGAGCCAGGCCAGGATCTGGCCTGCCTCGCGGCTATTGTCCTTGCCCCTGTCCTTGCCCCCGGCCGGCTCGATCAGCGCCTCGGGCAACGGCACCGCCCTGGACTGCTCACGATGCACGCCATCGACGTGCCGGCGCTGGGCGTCGAGCACACGGTTGAGCACGTCGCGGTCTATGTAGCCGCGCTCGATCGCGATCTCACCTAACGGAAGTATGTTGGCCGGATCGGACGATATCCGGAGGCAGGCGTCGCGCTGCTCGGGCGTAAGGAAGCCGTTGTCGACCAGGATCGTACCCAGCAGGCCGCTTGTGACCTTGAGCCTGGTCGGCGCCCCGGCCGATCTGGGTGGTGGCGGCGGTCTGGGTATTGGTAGCGGCGGCGGTAGTGAGATCGACGCCAGATCGAACTCGAGATCCGGCTGGGCAGCCGGCGTTTTCTTTGGGTCTTTTCTCATCACGCCCATTTCCAACCTGATTTTCGATAGTGGCACAAAACCCAGGACGCAGTCAGCTAAATAAACCCGCCAAATAATGTGTCTGACACCCTCGCAGGCACCCTCGCGAGGAGATCAGTCGCCCCAGCCCATATACTCCCTCCATGCCGCATACAGCTCCAGATCAGTGACCAGCACGCTTGTGTCGAGGCTGACCATGGTGAAGGGCACTGACGTTGTGGGGTTGACCAGGACGAAGTGGAGGTATTGTGGCTGATCTGTTGTCGGCCCTTCAGGATCCCCATCTCCGAACAGTTGCTCATTCATTCCACCGCCGGCCACGTGCAGGTCGTTGAAGTACACATAACCGTATCCACCGTCCATGATTCCAGGCTGGTCGCAATACTCAGTGCCTGTCGGAGCGGTCTCGGGATCCAGGCACATGCTCCCCGGGCTTTCGGTGTATCCATCGAATCTGGGCTCGTTGCCAGGTCCCCCACCCTGCCATTGATTGGACTCCGCGCTGATGGAGGCCAGGACCGTGCCGGGAGGCGCAAGCATTCTGATCCGCATGCTCTCACCGAGCCCCACAGTGTCGGTTGGCATGTCCGGAGGCGTTGCGAGGACACTGTACGATGTATGGATGAGCAGGGTGGGTTGTTCCGGGATGACAGGGGGATAATTCTCGGCGGTCACATCGGGGATAATGTAGTCATGGGTCCACCCGTTGCTCCCATCGGCAGGTGGGTCGTTGAATTGAGATGTATCCGTGTCGGTATCCGCGTCCGTATCTGTGTCGGTGTCCGTGTCGGTGTCCGTGTCGGTATCCGTGTCGATATCTGTGTCGGCATCTGAGTCCCCGTCGGTTCCGGCTACCTCGGAATCGTCATCGCAACCCGTGGTCACCAGCAGCGCCATCACCATCGCAGCCGTGAACAGCACCGAATTCCTTGTCGATATAAACGTCTCCATTTTGTTCGCCTGATTTACTTGAAATATCATTTATTCGCCCCAGCCCATGTACTCCCGCCACGCGGTATACGTGTCCAGATCCGTTACCAGGATACTGGTGTTGAGGCTGACCATGTCGAACGCGACCGAATTGGTGGGATTGCTCAAAACAAAGTGGACATACCGGGGTTGATCTATCGTCGGCCCTGACGGGTTTCCGTCTCCCAGAAGCTGTTCGTTCATTCCGGCCCAGGAAGTGTGCAGGTCGCCGAAATATACAAACCCGTATCCGGCGTCCACAATTCCGGGCTGGTCGCAGTACTCGGTCCCCGTCGGAGCATCCAGTGGATCGATGCACATGCTACCGGGGCTATCAGTGTATCCCTCCATTCTGGGCTCGGCGCCGGGACCGCCCCCCGTCCAATAATTGGACTCCGCCCCGATGGACACCATGACAGTTCCGGGGGGAGCCAGCACCCGTATCCGCATGCTCTCGCCAGGCTGAACCATACCCGTTGGCATGTCGGGGGGGTCCGAAAGGACGCTGTATCCCTTGTAGATGACAAGGCTCGTCGCTTCGAGGCCGGCGGCCGGATAATTCTCGGCGGTCACATCCGGAACTATGTGGTCATGGGTCCACCCGTTGCTCCCATCGGCAGGTGGGTCGTTGAATTGAGATGTATCCGTGTCGGTATCCGCGTCCGTATCTGTGTCGGTGTCCGTGTCGGTGTCCGTGTCGGTGTCGGTATCCGTGTCGATATCTGTGTCGGCATCTGAGTCCCCGTCGGTTCCGGCTACCTCGGAATCGTCATCGCAACCCGTGGTCACCAGCAGCGCCATCGCCATCGCGACCGTAAACAGCACCGAATTTCTTATCGATATGAACATCTTCATTTTGCTCACTCTCTTTGATAATGAGTCTGGCACCATGGAAAGAGGCGCAAAAAGCTAGATCTTCACCATGTCGTGACCGGCCAGCTTTGCGAAGGCGGCGTCCTGCCCGGGATCCGGAAAGATCAGCAATCCTCCGCCGAGGTGACCGTAGGGGTTGAAGTACGCTTCGACCACGTCGATGAGCTCCCCGTCCGAATTGTAGATCTCGATCTCCTCGGCCGGATCCGAGGGCATCCTCGTCATGCGAAGATTCGGACCGCGATCCACTGCTCCGTCGAAGAAGACGGCAATCGATATCCAGTTCTCGTTGAAATCCGACGGAAGGGCCATGTCCAAGTCGGTCTGCCCGTTGACAGCTATTATCCTGTCGTACAACGCCCCGTAGGTGTAGTCGCTCACCCATGTCGGATCGGCGTAGCCCATGAAATCGTACTCGGTGTTCGGATTCTTGAGTATATCGTTCACCAGGTCGTAGCCGTACACTCCAATGACGCCGCCGGAATAGGGATAGGCGGGATCGATGCCCGAAGCTCCTCCGCTGGGCGCGTGCTCCCGCCCGTGGGCATGACCCACCTCGTGAATCATTGTGGCGGCTGACGACTGTCCGGGGAACCCAATCCCGATGCTCCCGCGCAGGGACGAATCATACGGGGATGTCACGAGGTTGCTCAAACCGACCACGCATCCCCCCGGGCAAAAAGCTTCGAACGTATCGGCGGGCGTAACGATCCCGTAGTAGTACTCTTCGGGGTCAGCTCCCCATTGTCCCCTCAGGTTGGTGATGGCGTTGAGCAACTCGCCCCACCCCCCACCATTGGCACTGACACCTCCACTCCATGGAAAGGGTTCCGCAATAGTAAAGTCGATATCGTGGACCGGGTACTGAGTAAAGAATTCGTTGTAGTAGAATTCGAGCTGGTCATCGCTCGTGTCCGGCACCCTGCCGGAGCCGTCTGCGTTGTATTGAACGGGGATAAGAACAATCCTGAGCGGATCTCCGATTTCCACGGCGTCCAGATCAAACGCCTCGCCGTCCTTCGGCCACTGGTCCTCGCCGACCTCACCGCCGGCGCTCACGTTCTCTTCGGCCTCTCTGATGGAGACATTTATGGAGACCTTGTCCGTAATAATGTCCCCCGGGATTTCCACGTTGAGGGTGCTGGTCAGAGTTGCGATATCGGAATTGAAATCAACTACATGAAGCTCCTCGATGGGACACGGATGGTTGCCGAGCTGGTTGGCATCGTACAGGTCTACCCGCACGTAAACCGATCGGTTGACCCACTCGGTCTGTCTCTGGACGTGCACCCGCAGCAACGCGTCCTTGCCGGCGATCACCTCGACGCCGCCCCCGGTCACGTCCTCGCCGTCCTCCATCAACTGAATGCGAACACCCTGGTAGAGATCCACATTGGTGATGGCAATGCCCCCGGCGAGGTCATAGGAAAGAACGCTACAGCCCTCGCCCTCCTTGAAACTGCGGTCATCCTTGCAACCGAAGGACACGCAGAACGCGGAAACCAGGACAATCGACAACAGGATCTCTCGTGATTTCAATAGGTGCCTCCTCGTGTCCCCCTCGCCGATGCAGAAAACATACACATACATATTGTACGTGTATTCCGGAGTTCAATCAGTAGAAAAAAATTTAGAGAAATCAGTCATTCACTGACAAGGGCATCGGCGAGCAGCTCCGAGAGGAACTCCACTTTCACTCCGACGTCGTAGTGCTCGTTGAGGTCCGACAGCTGGGTGTGGCAGTTCTCGCAGGCGGTGCAGAGCACCTTCGCCCCCGTAGCCTTCACTTGATCGACCTTCACACGAGATGACTTCATCCTGAATTCCTTCTCCCCCATGGCCACCAGGCCGCCGCCGCCGCCGCAGCACCAGTTTGCCTCCCTGGTTGGGGTCATCTCGACGAAGTTATCCGTCAGCTGCTCGAGCAGGTAGCGCGGCTCGTCGTAGATACCGCCGTTGCGAGCCATCTGACACGGGTCGTGGTAGGTGACCCGGCCCTCGATCTTCGACTTGTCCAGTTTTATACGGCCCTCCTTGACGTAGCGGGCGAACAACTCCACGACGCTGACCACCTTGAAAGGGTGATCTCCGGTCATGTACTTCATCACTCGGTAGGCGGTGCCGCATTCGCAGATGGCCACCTCCTTGACGTTGAGCCGGGTGGCCTCATCGATGATCCGGAGCGCGATGACCTTCGTCTTGGCAGGATCTCCGGCGAAGGCGCCGAAGTTGACCGCCTCGAAGTAGCTCAGACTCCACTTTTCCTTCGCCGCGTTCATTACGGCCGCCGCCGGGATTATGGAGTGCTTGCCCGCGAGAGCAACGTACAAGACGTTGGCGTCCTTTGCGCCGATGGGGATTGCGTCTTCTCCCGCCTCGCTCTTCCACTTCTCGATGACCTCCGCTTCCAGGTTCCTGACGCCCTGCTCGAAGTTTTCCTTTGTGTCCTCGATGGTCTCGGCCTTGGCGATGGACATGTCCGCGAGCATATTGAGCACCACGGGCGTCATCCCGGCGGTGTTTACCAGGTGCTTGGCTATGCCCTGGATCTGTTGGGTGTCGATGCCGAACGGGCAGACAGTCATACAGCGTCGACAGCCGGTGCACGAATAGGCCGCGTCCAGAACTTGCTGCATCCACTCGTCGGTGAACTCCACCGCCTCGTTCATGCCCGGAGCGATCTTGCCCGACAGCTTGAAGTACTTGTCGAAAAGCCGCCGCACTACCTGGGCGCGCCCCACCGGGGTGTACCTGGTCTCCGGCATGGACTGGTAGGCGTGGCAAGAGTCGATGCACGTACCGCAACGAGTGCAGCCGTCCATGTAGAGCCTCACGGCGTTGGTGAGTTTCTCCGCGAAGGCGTCCAGAAGTTCCTTTTTATTCTTGTCGTCCATATCTAGACCCTCCGAAACCGGTTGAGCGCCACGGTGAAGAAGGCGTGCATGATCTTGGAGAAGGGCAGCACCATCATGAACAAGTTGGCGAGAAAGATGTGGATGGCCACCACCACGTAATGGGAGCCGTAGAGGGTGTCCGCAGGGTCCTCGAAGATGAAGTGCAGCAGTCCATTCAGGTAGATTCCGAAGTCCTGCTTGGTGATAACAAACCCGTCCTCGCTCCAGGAGTTGCCCCAGCTGATGGTGTCACCTGTCAATACCGTGAGGAGCAGCAGGAACAGCAGCAGGTAATCCGCCGGCACGGAGACCTCGCGGACCGGGCTCGCGAAACGCCGCAGCAGAAAATAGGTGACGGAGATGGTCACGGCCACCCCCACCGCGCCCCAGCCGAGCATGTGCGGCGAGTCTTCCGGCATGATCGAGATCTGGGGCAGCAGGTCCAGATGCGAGAGGATCAGGGCCCCGAAGCCGGCGTGGAAGAGCATGAGGAATATCCAGAACCGGGGCTTTGTCTTTCGCACGGTGGGCATGGTGAAGCTCTCCCAGAGGGCCACGAGGGGCGCGGCCTTGCGCTGCGGAAAGATCTTGAGGGTGTGAGGATGGGCGGGCGCACGAACCACCATGACGATGCGTGCGATGACGCCCAGCACAAGCCATGCAACGGCCAGGTAAACCATGGGCACCGTGATCACATAGAGAATCTTGTCCACCATGACAGGTTGTCTTTCGTTTTATTTGAGGCGTTTTACATAGATCTTGATGGGATCGCCCTGGACGGTCTCCAGGACTTCATTGCCGGTGGACTTGGCCCACGCCGGGAAGTCAGAAATGGAACCGGGATCGGTGGTCAGGACTTCGATGATCTGTCCCACGCTCACCGATCCGATCTCCTGGCTCATCTTCACCACCGGCATCGGGCAAGGCAGCCCCTTCAGGTCCAGTATTTTCGCGACATCATGGTTGCTCATTTCACTTCTCCTTCTTTTCAGGAAACTATCATTTGTATGCTGGACTCCTGAGCCTCGGCCAGGAAGGTGGCGACACCGCAGAAGTCCATGTTCGGGTAATCGATCAACTCCTCGCGCTTGAAGCCCATCAGGCCCATGGACATCTCGCACACCTTTATCTCAACACCGGTCATCTGTGCGATCTCGAAGAGCTGGTCCAGACTGGGAGCGTTCTTCTTCTTCATCAGGCCCTTGAGCATGGAGGTGCCCATGCCCGCCATGTGCATCTGGGAGAGCTGGGTCTTGTTGCGACCTTTGGGTAGCATCCAGCCGAACATTTTGGACATGAAGTCCTTGCCTCCGACCTTCTTCTTGGGATCGCGCAGCGCTGCGGTGCCCCAGAAGGTGAAGAATTGAACCACCTTCATCCCCATGGCGGCGGCGCCCGTCGCGATAATCATTGCGGCCAGGAGCTTGTCCAGATCGCCTGAGAGCACGATCATGGACAGCTTGTTCTCCTTGCCCGCAGGCATGGCGTCCACCTTCGCCTTGAGTTCGGCCAGTTGGGTCTCGACATCAGCGCTCATCATTCTCTCCTCTTCAATCCGCTACTGCGGTCAATGGATCTATTTTCTTTTACAGCTGGCCACGCATTTGATGAGGTCATTCATCCTCGGCTCTGCCAGTGTGTAACGGGAGATTCCATCCGCCCGGTACGTCTCGACGAGGCCGCTCATCCTCAGGATACGTAGTTGCTGGGATACCAGCGCCTGCTTTGTGTCCAGCCTATCGGCCATGTCGGAGACGCGCTCGTTGGACTGGCAAAGAAGGTCGATGATCTGCAGCCTCAACGGATGCGCCACCGCCTTCAACACATCGGCAATCTGCTCGGCGTTTTCGCCGTTGACCCTGGTCTTGCCGCTCCCTTTTTTCTTCATTTGTGACATCTTACAGATAGTATTATCACTATATTGGGATATAGCAAGGTAAAATTTACAGAATGTTCATGGACTATGTATTTTTTCCCTCAGCTGGACCTGTCCAGGGCATAACTTGACTAGACTTTCCTTAGTTCCCCAGTCGCTTTTTTAACCCGAAACGAAGCGCGTCCAGTGCGACCTTCGAAATTCTTAGCGGGTTGACGACTTTCGAGGAGCCCGATCTGCGCGGCTTGCATTCGATCTGCGTCATCGTCGTCGTGAGTCCTCGCTCGATACCTCTCTGGATCAACTCGAAGCTGAAGAAGAAAGTGGC
>JAUVAN010000135.1 GCA_030591725.1 Deltaproteobacteria bacterium | reverse complement strand
CCTGCCTGATTCCGGCGTTCGAGGCTTCCGGCGAGATCCTTGCTTCCGCAGGCACCGATCTCGTGGTGACCCTGGAAGCCCAGGCCAACATCTTCCAGATTATTGGAGATGCGATGTAATCGCATCGATCGCTTTTAGCTACGGAGCGATCGAAACCACTTCAGGAAATCCGAGGTGGTGACTTTCCAGTCCATTTCGTCGGCGATTTCCTTGAGCAGCTTTGCCCTGCGTTTGCGCTCCACGTCGTCGGTGAGCAATCGCTCCATTGCCTGCGCGAATCCGTCCACGTCGCCGGCCCTGACCACCAGGGCGGCGTCTTTTGCGTACTGCGTGGCAAAGGGGATCAGATCGGACGAGACCACCGCGACCTGCGCGGCGGCGGCCTGGGACATTGACATTCCGAAGCCCTCCATTTCGGACGCGGAGACGAACAGATCAGCCGTGGAGAAGAGCGGCGCGAGCACATCCTCGGGGATGAAGCCCAGCAGGAAGGCCCGCCCCTTCAACGCCGGGAGGCTCTTCTTGCGTTTCTGAAGCTGTGCGAAGGTATCGCTGCCCTCCGGACCTCCGCCGATGAACAGGTATACGTTGTCCAGCCGGTCCGCCACCGAGGCGAAGGAGTCAAGGAGAAGGTCCTTTCGCTTGGTTCGATCCATGCGGCTGGTCTCGAACACGATCAACCCGGCCCTGAGATCGTCAACCGAGATCCCCGATTGGTCGCTCAGATAGTTGTATGCGTCGGTCGTCTCATCATCATTTCTGGGGCGGAAGGCCTCGTGATCTATGCACGGCGGAAAGTCGAACACGGCATGCGGATCGACACCGTGATATGAGACCAGCGCCCGCCAGATCTCCGATGACGTGGAGCAGAAGAGCGGCGTGTGACGGCACACCGATTCCTCGTGCGCGTTTCGCTCTCGAAACTTGAGATTCCGAACGGTTTCCTCCGGTTTGTTCCAGAAGTTGCGTTCCTTGATTATTCCGATCGAGTGGGGCGTCCACACGTGTGTGTCGATCTTCTTCAAGATATCGCGGAGGGTCTTCCCGTTTACAACCAGGTTGTCGGCCAGGGTTCTTCCCAACAGGCAAGAGAGTTCGATGGCCCGACATGATTGCGCCGTACCGGAGGACGGCGTCACGGTGTCTCCTGATATCGGTGTGTTCCCCAGAAGTCTGGTGAGCATCGCTTCGGGAGTGTCCTCCGGGAAGGCCTTGCTTGCCAGCTGGCCGAGGAAGATCTCGATCTCTCTGGAAAGGCTCTGTCGGTGTCGCTCGTCGCCCTCGAACGGCTTCAGGAACGGCTTGAACGACTCGCCGGCGGCCTCCCTCAGAAACTCGTACGCCGCCTGGTCCCGCCAGCGCTCAACGAGCTTGCAGCCCATGACTGCGGCATCCCAGTAATGCGTATTGATGCACTCGAAGTACGCCCAGGGATCAACGTGGGCCTCGCGGGCCTCGTCGCAGATGAAGCGGGTGAGCCACTCGACCTCCTCGTCAAGAGCGATGGCGATGTCTTCCTTTCGCAGGAAATCGTTGCCGCCTCCAGGCACGTAGACGTATCGCACGTGGTTGGTGAGCTGCTCGGTGTTTTCTCGCACACTCCGGGACTCGAAGAAGGGGAATCCGCCTCTGGCGAAGATCGTCACCTCCATGCCCAGATCGCCAAGGGAGCGGGCCAGCGAGTTTACGTAGAAGTTCTGGCCTCCGGTGTCTGGAGCGCCGCCGACCGGGATCTCCACGCCGCCGTATCCGTGGTTGGTGATAATAGCGATCCTGGTTCTCGGGATTCCAGGAGCGAGATCTCTTTGTACGGTTGTCATGAGCGGAAGTATTATTCGGGCAATGATCGGTGTCAAACAACCGATCATTGGGGCGCGTTCATTCAATTACTGGCGCGACAGCAGTCTTGGCTGTATACTTTCACGGTTTTGCGGGGCGAGAGGAGAGACCCAAGTTGCCGTACGTTGTAGGAAACGCCATTGAAGGTTATTGCGTCGAGTGCAAGCAGGACACTGTTCATACAGTGCTCGATATCGAGGGGTTGCTGATCAGGCTTGTCCGATGTGAGAAGTGTCGAACCGAGGGTCCGCTGAAGACGCCGAGATCCAAGACGAAGGCCGGGCTCAGAGAGGTGGCTGCAAAACGTCGAACAGCGCCTCCCCGGCGAAGGAGAAGGAAGGCCGAGGATCCGGCGCAGATCTTTCGCAAGCTCCTGGTGGGCAAGGAGGTCGGCCGTGCCAAGAAGTACAATCCCAAGGCGGATCTCGAGATAGGGAAGGTCATCAAGCACCCCTCCTTCGGGATAGGTGTGGTGGTCTCAATGAACGAACCCCAAAAGGCGAGCATCGCGTTCGAGGACGGAACCCGCGTGCTGGTTTGCGACAGAAAGTGATCCCGCCCCGGCGTCCCGTACGCCGATTACATCTCATCGCCGCAGTAGTTCTTATCGTGAGTCTCGTATCTTTCCAGTCGTCGTTATCCGAGAACGTGGACTTGATGGTCGCGCCGGGAATTGACGGCTTCGTCTCCACCTGGATGCAGCTGGGTCCGGTCAGGGCGCCTGCGGGGATTCGGCGGGGACAGGAAGGGATAGCGGGCTGGGATCCCGTCGGGATCGGTGGGCTCGAACGGTTGCCTCTCGAAGGTGAGCGGATCCACGGCGATCGCTGGAAGATAGTCGCTGCGTCACGAGCCGCCACGCGTTTGAAGGGCTCGCGGCCGGGGGTAGCCTACCTGGCGACCTCGATTTACACCGAGCGCGCCAGGGATCTCGTTCTTGCCACCGGAAACAGCGGAGGGCTGGAGGTCTGGCTCAACGGAACCATGCTGATGCGCCGGGACACCCGTGGGCGTGCGGTTGCGGACATCGAGAAGGTGGGGTTGAAGTTGACGGTCGGGAACAATCTCCTTGTCCTCCGGACGTGGAAATCGGGAAAGAAGGGTTCGTGGACAGTATTCGCCCGACTTCTGGATCACCGGTATCGGCGGCCTCGGGGTGTGCGGCTGGTCTATCCCGGGGCGGCGCGCGGATTTCAGGGTGTCCTGAAAAAGGCGGCCGTCTTGTCCGTGGACCGGGAAGTGGATCTGGATTCGGGATCATTGACGCTGCGCTACTGGTTGGACTTTCCCGGCGGTTGTCCCGTTGGGCGCCCCCTGTCCGGAAAGTTGTCCACGCTGGGCCCGAACGGCCTGCGCCCACGCGACATTGAGATCCAGATGAGCGAGGATGGGCTGGCCTTCGACTTGCTGGGTTCCGGGCGTTACGAGGGAGGCAAGTGCCCCCACACGGTGCGCCTGGAGTTTGGAGGGACAGTGCTGGAGCGAAAGATCGGCGTGAATCTCGGCCACGTCGGGCTGCTCGCCGAGGCCCATGCGGATCTGCGCGGCGCAAAGGCGCACGGTAACCTGCCGCGCACGAGCCTCGAAAGTGTGGAGTGGCGGGTAGATCACCTGAAGAAATTGATCGAGGCGGGAGACGGAGACTTTCGCTACATCGGTCGCGAGGCAAAGTTGACGGCCAATATGGCCTCTGTTCTCGCGCGGGGTAAAGATCCGTACGCGAACATGCGGGCGGGGATCCAGCGTCGGGGTTATCGGTCCTCGGTGGACGGGAAGCTGCATCACTACGCCATGTACGTGCCGCCCGGATGGCGCGAGAAGGGCAACCGGAAATTCGGACTGGTGGTGACCCTGCACGGTCTGAACAGTTATCCGATGAAGTCGCTGACCTCCCTGTTCGGCGTTCCCCTTGCTGATGGCGAGAGCAAGGAACAGCGTGTGCGCAACCCGGGGAAAGTGGGGCCCGGGCCGATGTTTGCCGTCGCGCCGGAGGGCTTCGGCAACTCAGGTTACAAGGCCTTTGGCGAGCGCGACGTGGTGGAGGTGATCGACAGGGTGGTGGAGCGTTATCGCATCGATCCCGACAGGGTATACATCACCGGAGCGTCCATGGGCGGGACCGGCGCGGCGTCTATCCCCCTGCATTTCCCGGATCGGTTCGCCGCCATCGCGCCCCTTTGCGGTTACCACAGCCTCAAGGAGTACGCTTCCTTGAGACGCGTGGATCTCCAGCCGTGGGAGGAATTCCTGGCCGAGTTTCGTTCCAATGCGCGCTGGTCCCGCAACGGCCGTCATCTTCCGCTGTATGTCGTTCACGGAACGAGGGACGGCTTGCGCCACTCGAAGTCCCTGGTCGAGGCGTTTCGGCTTCGCGGTTTCAGGGTCATCTTCGAGACTCCGACGGCGGGCCACAACGTGTGGGACCAGACCTACGCGGATCGACGCATCTTCGATCACTTCGCGAAATACAGGCGGAGCACCCATCCGAGGAAGGTGACCGTTCATACGTCGAGGCTCAGGTATCGGAAGAACCACTGGCTGGAAATAGACGATGTTTCGGATTATGCGGGGTGGTCCATGGTAGACGGCGTTTGGAACAAGGAAAACCGGGTGGTGCTCACAACGCAGAATGTGACCGCCCTGGTGCTTGGCCGGGATCCGAAGCTCGCCGCGAATGGGACGCCGACGATAACCATCGACGGAGAGAAGGTGGAGCCGGGTGGAGCGTCGGACGGGGTCTGGCGCTTCCATCGTGCGGGAGATCTGTGGAGGTCGGGCAGAGCAAAGGTCCGCGAGGGTCTTCGCAAGCGGCCGGGCCTCGCAGGGCCGATGTTCGACGCGTATTACGAGCCCCTCGTTTTTGTGTACGGAACCGCAAACCCCGACGAGACCGCCCTTTCGAGGATGGTAGTAGAAAAAATACGCGCGCAAAGAAGTGGGACGACCGTGGACTGGCCGGTGAAGGCGGACGTGGAGATCACCGAGGCCGACATCGCGTCTCACTCGCTGGTGCTGGTGGGGACAGTGCGGGGGAACGGAGTGCTCGGGAGGATCGCGGACAGGTTGCCGGTGCGGGTCGAGGGGGGAGCGATCACTGTGAAGGGCGAGCGGTACGAGGGGGATGCCGTGGCCGCGTCGTTCATCTACCCCAACCCCCTCAACACGGACCGCTACGTGGTGGTTCACACGGGCGTCACCCCGGGGGCTGTTTTTTATGCGGCAAATCTCCCCGAGTTGTTGCCCGACTATCTCGTTTACGATGGGACCGACTGGGCGCGCACGGGAGGTCTGGCCCTCGTGGATCGAAAGGTCCTGGCCGGCGGGTTCTTCGACCGGAACTGGAAGTAGCCCTCAGGCAAGCCGGGTGCAGAAGCTCCGGACGGTATTCGAAGTGCATCGTATCAAAGTGGTACCACTTTCCCCCCCAGATGAATCCGTGTTCCTCGAACACTTCCACGACCTCGAATGGGATCTTGTTTCTGTAGGGATGTGAGGGGTTCCTCTTCATGGTCCAGCGCCAGTAGTCGGAGTGCTTCACGTTGATATCAACGGCCAGGCCGAAGGAGTGAACACTGAGCCGCGCAGTTCCGGCGATCTTGCGCCAGTTGAAGGTTCCGGCCGTCGGGATGACATACCTGAGGAGATCCTCTGGGAGCCCTTCGTCGAGCTGCGAACTCACCGCGCGAAGCGCATCGGCGGCGCCGTTGCGCTCGTTGAAACGGAGCTTCCCTCCACCGTGTCTTGGCATCCAGTCCACGGTGACCAGGTTGTCTTTGACCGCCTGTTTGTCCGCGCCGTAGATTGACTTGAAGAAGCTCTCCACTCTAATTCGACCGGGGTCGTCGTTGATGCCGGGGGCCTCAGAGCGCCGGCCGGGTGGATAACGTATGGACATTTGGTCCTGAAGATCGGGCTCATCCAGAAGTTGCTCGAACGTCTTTCCCTCGATGCCGTCCTCCCACCGGATCTCGGTTCCATCGTTCATCACCACCACCGCGCGGGCGACATCCTGTTCGTTCCGGACTTCGCGGATGAAATCTCCGTACGCCGCCGTGATGCACCGCAACTCGGCAATGGCTTCTTGTATCGGAGGCGCTTTTTGGGGCCTTGCCTCGCCGCCTTTGTCGATCTGTTCGATCGAGGTGAGGTGTTCGCCCCGTGGTTCCTCGATTGGACCCCGGCCACCGGTGCAGCCGGCGGCCAGTGTCAGACAGAGCAATGCAACGGCCGATGCGTTGGTTGAACAGTGGTATCCGGTCATGATATTTCGACAAGGTAGAACACACCCGGTATAGGAGTTCAATGGACTGGAAAACGATTATGGTTGCAGCGTTGATTGTCAGCTGCGCCAACCCGCCGCCCCAGAAGGCCGCCGTACCCACCGACGCTCACCCCGAGCTGGTTATCGAGGATCCGTCAGCCGTAGAGGTCGCCCCGCCCGTTGTGGTTGTAACTTCGCAAGAACCCGCCCCGGTGAAGATCTCATTCGATGAGGAGGAGCGGAAATACCCGTGGTTGAAGGGCGCTGCGCCGGGCGAACCACTGTGGAAGAGGTTCGAGCCGCCCGCAGGTTTTCGCCGTATCGAGACCGCGAAGGGAAGCTTCGGCAACTGGCTGCGGCACTTGCCTCTCAAGCCCGGCAAGCCGGACGTGATGTTGCACGACGGCAACCCCAAGGGTCGCCAGGATGTTCACGCGGCGGTGCTGGAGGTGGACGTGGGCAGGCGGGATCTGCAGCAGTGCGTGGACGCCTGCATGCGGTTGCGGGCGGAGTACCTCTGGTCGGCGCAGCGAGCGCAAGACGTTTGTTTCAGGAGCGTGGGCGGCCTCGACATCTCTTGGAAGAAGTGGAGACAGGGCTTTCGGCCCGACGGGCGCAAGTGGAGCAAGACCGCCTCGCCACAGGGAAGCTGGAGGGCCTTCCGGTCGTATATGGACAGGGTGTTCGGCACCTGCAACACGCGATCACAGCTAGAGCAGATGATCCCGTTGGGGGATCCGGAGAAGCTGGAGATCGGTCACGTCTTCCTCAACAGGCCCGATCCAAACTCCTTCGGCCACGCCGTGATGGTGGTGGACATGGCTGTGAACGCAGAAGGCAAAAAGGTCTTCGCGCTGGTGCAGAGCTACATGCCCGCCCAGGAGATCCATGTTCTAAATAACCTTTCAGACGAGTCCATGAGTCCCTGGTTCACCATCGAGAACGAGAGCGATCTCGTCACCCCCGAGTGGACCTTCGCGATCACAGACTTGATGAGATACCCCGAGAAGGGCTGCTCCTAAAAAGTGTAGCGCAGCTCCCCACCGAAATGGAAGATGAGAGGGAACTCATCGTCGTCGAGTCCGAGGCCGGGATCGTCGAAATCGTCGCGGTCTGCACAATGCTCATCCATGTTGTCACCGTCGACGCAGGCCCGCAACCACAGGGGGATCCCCAGACGAAAATACGGACCCAGTCCCAGCTTTGGAGCCTTGGCGAAGAAATACAGTGTCGCTCCGGTTCGCGCTTCGAAGTTGAGTGCGTGTGCTCGAAATGTGAATTCATCGTTGTTCTGATGCGGGAGGTCCCGTTCCCCGTTTGCCAGCACAAAGGCGTGACCGATTCCTCCTCCCACGTAGGCGTCGAGCCATCCGACTCTCGGGAAATGGAACTCGGCGCCTCCCGTCACCTGGGCCAGCACCCCTCGATCGTCATCGTAAACGTTTGAATCGAGGCGCAGATAGGTGGTGTTGAAATCGACGAAGAAGAGCACCATTGGGCTGAGCCGATAGAAGATGCCTATTGTGGCGCCGATGGATCCGAAGAACTCCTGATCCCAATGGTCATCGTAGTAATCGTCGGTCAACATGACGCTTCCAATGCCCGCGATGAGTCCGAAACCAGTGCGTTTTTGCCAGACGGCTCCGCCGCCGGGCTTCCATGCGGCGGCCTGCATCGCGAATGCAAGGATTGCAACAAATGTCAAACCGGTCAGTATTTTTCGCATGTTCCTTATCTCCTTTATAACGCCAAGTCCCTCTCTCATAGTGCTATGCCTTAAACCGATGGTCAATTCCTCGACACCCCGATTTGCGGGGTGCATACTCCCCCACCATGAGTTTGCAGGTGAAAGGCGCCCTGATTCTGGGCCTCGCAATGCTGGCTTTTTCGGCGTCCAGCGCGCTGGTGAAGGTAGCCTGTGCCCATGTTCCGGTGATGCAGGTGGTCTTCGTTCGCGGGATCACCGGCGCGATCATCCTGTTCGCCATGGCAAGGCACAAGAGAGTTCCGCTCGGGGGAAAACGCAAAGGGTTGCTACTCGCTCGGGGCGTCTGCGGAACCGTGGCCATAATGCTGTATTACAACGCGCTGATGGGTATCCCGGTGGCCGACACCATGCTCCTCAACCAGTCCGCGCCCATCTTTGTTCTTCCCCTCGCAGCGATCTTCTTGAAGGAACGAATCACGTGGCGGCACGGCCTGTTTGTCCTGCTGGCGCTTTTCGGGGTGGCCGTAGTGATCAGGCCGAGCACCGATCTGGTCAATGTTCCCGGGATGCTGGCCCTCACCTCCGCTATTTTCGCGGCGTGCGCGTACGTGCTGGTGAGAAAGCTCACTGCGACCGAGCACACCCTGACAATCGTCTTCTGGTTTACGGTCATCACCGTGCTCGTTGCCACACCTTTGATGCTGCTTGATTTTGTTGTTCCCGATGCCGGTACCCTGGCTGTTCTGGCGGCCGTGGGCCTCTTCGGGACCGCCGGCCAGTTACTGCTCACAAAGGCGTACAGCTACGGCGAGGCAGGGCGCCTGGCTGTCGTGGGGAGTCTCGGGGCCGTCCTCGGGGCCGGGTGGGATCTCGTGATCTGGGGACACACGCCTGACATCTGGACCGCAGCCGGAGGAATCGTAATCATCACTGCCTGTGCCTCGATACAGATGTTGCGCCATTCCACCACCTCGGGGGTGAGGAATTAAAGCGGGTGAAGGCACGGTTTTGCACATTGCTTCCGCGCCCTGAATAGGGCGCGGTCAGGATGAGCTTGTGTTCCCACCAATCCTGAGAATCCACCGCCCAAGCCCAAAGGGCTTGCATGTCAGACGGGTCGGGCAGCCCGACGCTTTAAGCCCTCGGGGCTTGGCCGAAAGAACCAAAGGTCAATGAAGACAACCAGGCCATCCTGACCGCGTCCTCATAAGGGCGCGGTGGCCAGGCCTGTCAGCGCGGCTGGATCCGGATAAGCGATTTTGGGGGCTGGAAAAAAGTTTACCACCCTCCATTTGGTCGTGGATTAGCTGGCGTCACGGCTTCATATCCCCTAAGATGCGCCCGAAATCCCAAAGGATGATCAATGAGATTGCGCGCGTATATTTACAGTTTACTTTCGACGGCAATGGTCGTGTTTTTCATCGCCGGCCCGCTTTCGGCGTACGACGGGGGAGTGCCGTTCGATACGGACGCAGGTGTGTGCTCGGACCCGGCCGGTAACGACGGATACCAGCGCCCGGATGACTGGGATGACGACGGCATCGTCGATGAGCTGGACAGTTGCCCGTTCGATTACGAGAGCGTTTTCGCGAACGACGACAGCGGCGTGAGTGGGCCGTTCGACGTGGACGGAGATGGGGTGGGCGACAAATGTGACAACTGTCCGGCCCATTTCAATGTCCATCAGCGGGACATGGACTGGGACGGGGTTGGAGACGCGTGCGACAACGATATCGATGGCGATGGCGTGCTCAACGCAAACGACAATTGCTATTTTCACAACGAATACGAGATTGACGGCGGTGTAGTTGACGGTGGCGAAGTTGATGGCGGCGAAGTTTTCGGAGACGTTGTGAGCAAGGGTGCGACGGATGTATACAACCCCGATCAGCGAGACACTGACGGCGACGGGACAGGCAATGCCTGTGACGACGACATAGACGGCGTTGGGGTAGCAAATCTGGAGGACGAGTGCCCGTTTGACTTCGAGCCGGTCTTCCTGTGTCTCAT
>JAUVAN010000400.1 GCA_030591725.1 Deltaproteobacteria bacterium | reverse complement strand
GACCACCCCCGCGAGCTCACCGATTTGGCCCGCAACGGTATCCGAGCCATGCAGCAGGCGGGAGCCCACGTGGTGAACCAGTGCCCCATCATCCGGGGAGTGAATGACGCCACTGAGGTGCTCGCTGAACTCTTCGAGACGGCCACCGAGCTGGGCATGCCCCAGTACTACCTGTTTCAGGGGCGTCCCACGGTCGGCAACGAGCCCTACATGGTCCCCCTGGTACAGGGTTGGCAACTATTTGATGCCGCGCGCCGCCGGTGCTCGGGTCTGTCGCGGTGTGTGCGGTTCGTCATGAGCCACGCAACCGGCAAGATCGAGGTGCTCGGCGTGGATGATCGACACATCTACCTGCGCTACCATCGGGCCCGGGATACGAACGACGAGAGCCGGATCATGGTGGCCCGCCGGGATGACCAAGCCTGCTGGTTCGATGATCTGGAGTTGCTGGAGCCCTGCCCTTTCTGAAGATCCCATCTGCAAAACAACACAAGCGGTACCTAGGTCATTAGACTACAGCGCGGACGAGGTTTTCAGAAGGTACAGCCGTCGCCGTTGCCATGGTCGATCATTCGGTCTAGCCAACGCGGGTGCTTAGCGGTTAATCTCTGTCTTGGCCCGCCGCCGGGCTCGATTTACCGACCCATCGAGGAGGCAGAATTGCAGGAAAAATACCGACAATACGAAACCGTCGTGAAAGAGGTCCTGGACCCCACGCGCCGCCGGACATCCAAGCTGTGCATCGATCCCTTTACCTATGACCGCGCGCTCTGGGACGAAATGGAGGTGATCGCGCGCTCCTACCATCGTCTCCTCGAATTCGTGTTCCAGAATTTCCCCGTGAACGCCAAGATCCAGGAAGTCCTCGAGTATCCGGATGATCTGGAGAACTACCTGAAATCCTTGAACATCTATCCCATCAACCTGGCCGCCGCCCGGGTGGACCTTTTCCTGACCGACGACGGCCTCAAAATGGTGGAGTCGAACTGCGAGATTCCCGGGGGCAACGAGGAGAGCTATTTCCTCGAGCAGAAGTACCTGGAGATTTTCCAGCCCGAGGGGCTAGCGGCCGTCCCGCGCCTGGAGATCGTCTACGACACCCTGATGAAGTACTACGGCATCCAGGCCGACTACTTCGGTATGCCCCGGAAGCAGCGCCTCCTGATAATTCTGACCCAGTGGCAGGCCGAGATCGACCGCATCCTGGGCGAGTACGACATCCTCATGAATTTTATCCGGGAGCGGGGACACGACGCGGAAGTCATCGACCCCAACAGGGTGGAGATCCGCGACGACAAGGCGTTCCATCCCGACGGGCGGCGTATCGATCTCATTTACCGGCGCTTCACCGGCGATGAACTGCCCAAGTTCGCCGAGCGAGGCTGGCAGATGGCCATCGACTGGGACCAGGCCAAGGTTGCGGTGGTGAATCCTTTCTGCACCAAGCGCGTGGACTCCAAGAACATCATGGTCCTCTTCCGCGACGAGCAATACGACGATGTCTTTCCCCCTGAGCTGGCCAGCGAACTGGAAGTGGTCCGTGGGATCATCCCCTGGACCAAGAAGATCAAGCCGCGGATGGTGCTGCCTGACGGATCGGAAGCCGCGGCGCGACCGTGGCTGGTGGCCAACCGTAAGGGCCTGGTCATCAAGCACGCCAATGCCTACGCCTCGGCCGCGGTCTTCATCGGCATGGACACCGAAACAGGCCGATGGGAGGAGATCGTGGACGAGTCTCTCAAGGGGGACTGGGTCGTCCAGGAGGTCCTCGACCTGCCCGAGATGGACCTGAAGTACTGGGAGGACGGCCAGGTCAAGACAGCTCGCTGCATCTATAACGTGAACCCCTACATGTACGACGGTAAGATCGGCGGCTTCCTGAACCGAGCCTCCACGGACAAGCTGACCTCCTTCAAGTCCGGCGAGATCGCCGCCGTCGTTCCCTGTTTCGAGAAGACGCGACCATGACGCGGCTACCCGTGTTGGTATCTGTTCCGCACGGGGGCTGGCGCGTGGCCCCGGAGATCGCCGAGATCTGGGCCCTTTCCCGACAGGACGCCTTTCATGACGGGGACCCCTGCACCGCCGACATCTATGATTTCTCCGACCGCGTCGACGCGCAACTGGTGATGGAGTACTACCGGGCGGTCATCGACCTGAATCGCCGGGAGGACGATATCGCCCCCGAGAATCCCGACGGGGTCGTGAAGTCGCACACCTGTTACAACGTGGAGGTCTACGAGCCGGGCCGCTTCCCCGAGCCCGACCTGCAGGAGACCCTGCTGCGCCGGTACTACCGGCCCTTCCATCGCGACCTCGACCGGATCATGCAGCGTCAGGATCTCAAGCTGGGTGTGGACTGCCACTCCATGGCCGCGGTCTCCCCGCCCATCGAGAAGGACGCGGGTACGCCCCGGCCCTTGATCTGCCTGGGCAATTTGGGAGACGCCGAGGGCTTGCCCTGCGAACCTTTCGGTCGTATCACTGCTCCGCCCGAACTCTTGCTCTTCATGCGGGACGAGTTTCGCAAGGTCCTGGCCCACGAAGACGTGGATCTGGAGATTCCGGACGTCGCGGCGGTCAATCTCCCCTTCAGCGGTGGCTACATCACCCAGCGCGTGGGGGGTGGCGGGATACCTTTCGTTCAGATCGAGATGAGTCGGGCGCTCTATCTCACCAAAGCCTATTTCGACGAAGCGACGCTCGAGGTAGAGGCGAGCCGCATCCGGGATCTCAACACCAAGGTGTTCCGCGTCCTCCAGCGCACGGTGGCGGCTCTTTAGAATCGACTCTCTTGCCGTTTCTTTGCCAGGTGTCCCTACCATTTAGTCCATCCGTGCCTCTGTCCCTTCTAAAATCTCATCCGCCCCTAATCGGGTTCAGTAATCCGTCGCACCGGGCGTGTGATTTGTATCCCGGCATGTTGTGTCGACAGTAGTCTGAAGCCTCGAGGCCGGACTCACAATGTTCCTCCAGGGCTCTTTCGAAATTATCGCGGCGCATCTCCGGTAGTTTGACTTCGTAAGAAATAAAACTGTTTTTTTTTGACCATTTGGGGTTTTTGTGATAAAGTAATTCCAAATCCAGAATGCGCGGCATTTTCAGACCATTTCCAGTTATTGTCGAGATATCAGGGTCACATGGGTAGAAATTGGGAGGTCTCTCGGACAGCCAAGGTTAATGCGCAACATTTCCGGTACGTCCCGCACCTGGGTCTTCCGGAACGAAGTGGCATCATTGATCACGACCCTGAGGTTCCGAGAGTTTTAAAATCTAGAGCTTTTCAGATCCTCGCCATCATTTAGGTAATTGCCGGAAGTGCGGTCAACCGTTACCGCGTTTGTTGCCGGCTGATCTGGAGGCCCCGCATGTCTGAATCCGGAGTCCGCCCTCTTCGTCCGACTATCCCCGCTTTACATTTTGCTGCCTTCCTTCTTTTCATGGTTTGTCTCGTTACCGCCTCCATGGCCCTGTCGCCCGCCCAGGCGACTGCCGCAGGAAACCAGGTGATCCATGAAGGGGAATTTCATCCTCGTGACTTGAGATGGGAAGCCGATCCGCAGGGCGCGGCCTACCCGGTCCTGGACGGAACCCGTCCTTT
>JAUVAN010000349.1 GCA_030591725.1 Deltaproteobacteria bacterium | reverse complement strand
CTCGTCCACGATCTGCCCGTCCAGCCTGGCCCACCAGCGTTGAGCGGCGTATGTCTCGCAGTTGAGAAGACCTGTGAGGGTGTTGGTGACACCGGGTTGCCCGTCCTCGTCCTGATCGCAGCAGGCGTTGGTGCAGGTTCCGCCGCATGGGGTAGAGTCGCCCTCGTTCGCCGATCCGTTGGCGGGTATGGGATCGCAGGTGGAATCGACGTATGGGTCGCACTCCCCATTGCACAGGTTGGCGCCGCGAACCTCGTAAACTATGTCCGACGTCCAGGCGGTGCCCGGCTCATCCGAGTCCACCGTCACGTGCCGCTCGAGCACCTGAATGTGGTCGATGAAGTTCTGGTTGACCGAGGAAGTGTTCAGTCCGCCCACCTCATCGCCGCAGCTCCTGAGCTTGAGCTTGAGAGCGCAGAGCCTCTCGTGAGCGGTGAGATTGCCCTGACCGTCCGTGGTTATGTCCACGAGATAGAAATTCCTGGAGACCACGAACTGATCCGCAGGAACCATGGGGATGCCGACCTCCTGGATGATCGACACGTTGATCAACTGGGCCCACCTGCCGGTCAGGCTGGCCCCGGGTCCCGAGTCGGGTCCGGAGTCGTAGTCCGGGTAGGTATCGGTATCAGCATCCGTGTCGGTGTCCGTATCTGTGTCCGCATCCGTTCCCGCGTCGATGCCTGAACCCTGCGGGTCGGAGGTGCACGAGATGAACACACCGACGACCATCACCGTCGCAATCCGGATGCATTTTCCAGCGATATTTGTCATTGGGATTCCCTTTTCTCAACATGATATGTCGAGAAAAAAAAGATTACTCCAAATATAAACTGATTACGGCAATTGAACGGAAATTACAGTTCAGTTGAACTCCATCCCGATCATGAGGGACAGGTTCAGGACAAGTCCCCCGAAAGTGTAGCCGGGAAAACCGGGGTTGTTGGTCTGCAACCCGGCGGCTTCCGGCATCACATTTCCGTCGAAATCGGTCAGATCATCCGGAACCTCGTCTATCACTCCCCCGTTTTCTTTGACCAAGTTGTTCTTCATTACTGTCAGGGAACGCATGTGCCACAATTGCGCTGCCAGATCCGTCGTGACCGTCCTGCCGAGCAACTGAAACCGAAACCCCGCGCCGAGGCTGTACATGAGCATATCGTTGTCCACGTAACTGTACCGGCCTGTCTGCAAGGGCATTGGTGACGGGAAGTACCCAAAACCGGCCCTCACCGCCGCGTGATCGGTCACCCAGACCTCTGTGCCCACCCGAACACTCACCACATCGTCGAAGGTGGGATCCTTCCAGTCCGAGTCCCACCTATCCGCGGTGGTGTCGTCGCCATCGTCCCAGGAGGGATGGTTCCAGTAATTGCCGTGCCGGTCGAGGTATCCCGACCACATCTCCCATGTGCCGCACACCTCCGCCGAAAAGCCCCGGTAGGCGTAGCTCGCAGCGAGGACCAGTTCACTGGGCTTGTAACCAAACACGTTCCTGTGGCTCTGCTGGAACTGCAACTGAAACTCGTCGGTTTCCTCGTCGAGTTGCTCTCCATTCCAGACTCTCATGTCGATATCGACATCCACAATCGTATAAGAATGATGTCGATACACGACGCCGAAATCCAGATCGATGGGCGTGCGGAAGGCCAGTCCCGCGATCGGACGAAATACGGGAACGACCTCGCCCCCTGTATTGAGGTACATGTACTCCCACTCGGTGCCTTCAGTCAGAAACAGATTGGACTTCAATACGAAGGCCAGATCCACCTGGAGTGTGAAACCGATGGACATCCACTCGAGGGGCGCAAAGGATATCCCGGGGTAGAAGGACATGGTGTTGTCGAACTCCCCGAACCTCTCAAAATGTAGCTTGTTGGAGAAGTGTTGCTCTCGTTCGTCGTTGTACCAGGTTTCTATATTCACCATGCCCGGCACCGGCGTGGTGAAGCCGAGCCCCAGTTTCAGATCCTCGTGAAAAAAAGAGTCGATGGCCACTACGCTCAACAGGTACGAGGTGTCGGTCCCCCGGGTATCGCTTCGAGCTCGCGTCATCATGCTGGTTGGTACCGGGCGATCCACCTCCCACCTGCCGGGATGAGATACATATATTGTATCGGGAACATCGAAGCCGTCGGAACGATCCGACAGGTCGATGCTCAACCAGCTCGGCGCCATCGAGAAAGACATCCACGCGCCTCCCCGAGTGAACGACATGAGGGCGGGGTTGAGTAAAAGGTTTCCAGGTCCCACCCCCCCGGAGGCGCCGGTTCCCCCCATGGCTGCGCTCCTGGAATCGTTCCCGAACCAGGTGAGGGAACCTCCCGCCCTGGCGGTCCTCGGTGTCCCGGCCAGAAAGGTCATCAGCGACAGCACGGACACGGCGTATGATAGCTTTCTCAAAGTATGCCGCGTCAAAATACCTCCTGAATTCAACAGGATTTCCAAAACGTCCAGACTCTGAACAGTAACTAATTTTTCAGGGTTTGCACAACCGGGACCGGCTCCTGATTGACCAATAAATTAAAAAATGCTTAAATTTCTAGTTGCTTTCAAACACGTACCAATAAGTTGTTTCATCTCATGATCGCCCGAATAACAGTTGTACTGGTTGCAGTCGCGCTCGCCGTTCCCAACGGCGCCCTGGCAAACCCAAAATTCGCCGGTCGATGGAATATGACCTCCAGAAGACTCGTGGTCGGGGTCGAGAACTGGGGCGAGCATTGCGGCCCGGAACCAAAAGGATACTCGAGCAAAAAAGTCCGGCCGGTAAACATCGTCTCCCAGGGAAGTCACCTGGTGTTCTCGATAGGTGGTCTCAGAACCGATCGCTGCTCCTCCCCCAACCCTCACCTGCAGACCAAGAGCCAGAGCGCCTCGAAAACCAGGTGGAGCAGGGTGTGCGAAACCCCCGCCTCCGATGCCAAATTCGAGCGGGAGGAGTACACACTCGCCGCCAAAGGCAACGACCGGCTCGAGTACACAAAGAAATCAAAATTCGACTGGACGTTGAAGGGCGATAATTGCGTCGCGAGGATGGTCGAGCGGCGCGTGTACGAGAGGCAACCGGTAGAAGGCGCTGCTGACGAAAAAGCCGAGACCCCGAAAAAACCCACCAAGCCCAAACTCGATCTCGAATACCCGGAGATGAAAGATGAAAAGACCGACTGCAAACGCGACGGGGCGATAGTTCGATTGGTCGTCAACCCGCTGAATGTGGAGATAGGCCCACAGGAACGGATCTGTTTCAAGGCTGTCGGGATGGACGCTGCGGGATGCCGTTTCAAAGTAGACGCGTCGTGGATGGTATCTCAGGGCGGACAGGAGGTTGGGGGGCTGCTTTCTCGCAGCGGGTGTTTCAAGGCCGGAGCGACCGCCGCAGATTCGGAAGGCCTCTACGATGTAGTTGCCCAGGCAGAGGGTAAACAGGGAACGGCCCAGGTCACTGTCTCCTTCCCGGATCTCGGAGAGCTGCTGCGCGCGCGACTCCATCCGTCGCAGGGGCTGGAAAACGGGCCGGACCCACCCGAACTAAAAGATAAAGACACTCCCCCGAGCCAGGCCGATTCGCTGCCTTCCGCAATCCCTGGAAATACCGCGCCACAGGGAAGTGTGCCGAGCGACAATACACTCATCCTGGCGATGATCGTGGGTTCGGCGATTTTTCTTGCAGCAACACTCCTGGTGATAGTGATCGTGTTGCGAAAGAGATCCGCAAGATACAACGATGAGGACGACTGGCTAGATGACGATGACGACGAGCCCCCACCTTCGCCTGGCCACCCAGCCTCGAGTCCCGCAGCCAAACCGGGCAACCTCTGTTGCCCCAAATGCAAATCTATTTTCTCTCCCGGGTCGCTCTTCTGCCCTCACGACGCGTCAAAGCTCGTTCCATGCGAAAAGGACGTGCCGAAGGACGCGAACGACAGCGTGGGAATGGTGTGCCCCGAATGTCATCGCGGATACGATCCGGGTTCTCGGTTCTGCCCCCACGATTCGGCAAAACTGGTTCGATATCCGGAATGGAAAGAACGGCAAAAAGGCTCGAAATAGGATAAGAATGGACATCATATGCCAAAACAAAATCCATATTGATGTCGATTCATTGCAAACAATGTTTACTTAATGGAAAAATTGAATATTGATGGCCTTGATTTGAATCGGTCCTTTCCTTAATATTGAAAATTGCTTTTTCCGCATTAGGGAAGAGTATGGAACTTTAAGCTGATCACGTCGAACGACCGGAACAAGAGTAACCTGAGGACGAAAATATGAAGATCATTTGCGAAAACTGCAGCGCCAAGTACTCCATCGCGGACGAGAAGGTCAGAGGCAAGGTCTTCAAGATCCGATGCAAGAAGTG
>JAUVAN010000406.1 GCA_030591725.1 Deltaproteobacteria bacterium | reverse complement strand
GGACACAAAATGACGAGGTATCACATGAACAGTCGAAGCATCTGGATAGTGTTTTTACAGGTCGCATTGGCGGTTGCCTGCGCGTGGGGATGCGAGTCCTCGAGCCGCACGTCGCCAAACGACGATGACGACACTTCCACAGACAGCGACTCGGACTCCGACACCGATAGCGACTCTGATAGCGACACCGACAGTGACTCGGATACCGATCCCGAAAACGACTGCGCTTTTTACGCGGCGAACAACGAGCCGGGCAGTGTCGGCTGCGAGTTCGTGATCCCCACACCACCATTCTACAACAACGATTCGCCCACCTCGTCTTACAGAGGACCGTGCTTCGCGGTGATGGTGGCCAACGACTCGGACGGCCCGGTGCAGCTCACCCTCTCCCGCGGCGGCGCGACACTGGACGCCCACGCACACACCAGAATTCCCACGGGACTCGGCTCAACCCTGTCCTATGATCCAGTCCCCCCGGCAGGCATCCCACCCCACGAGGTGGCGATACTGTTCCTCTCCCACCGCCCGGGCGCTCAGAGCGCCTTCGGCGGATCTCTGGAATGCCCGGTAACCCCGGCGTTGACCGTTGATACGGCCGTCACGGCCACCGAGCAGGGCGTCGCCTTCGAACTGGAGAGCGACGTGCCGATATCCCTGTACGATATCATCCCGTACGGCGGCGCCCAGAGCTACCTTCCCTCCGCGTCGTTGCTGTACCCGAGCACCGCATGGGGGACCAACTATCTGACCCTCGCGCCCCACGATGGCATCCTTCAAAGATGGATGCTCTTCGTCGCCCGCGACGACTCCACTACCGTCGATTTGCTTACCTACGCAACGGTCACGAGTTCGAGCACGGTGACCATCCCTTCCGCCGGAGTCAACACGACCTACAACCTTGACCGCGGAGAATACATCCAGCTCAACAGCACAACCGGTAGCTTCAGCGGCACGATCCTGGACAGCGACAATCCCATCGGCGTCTACACGGGCGACACGTACCTCCAGGTTCCCACTCAAGATTGTTCCGGCGGCCCCAGGGACTCAGCACACCAGCAGATCCCACATATCAAGGCGCTCGGCAGCGAGTACATCGGGGCGGGCATCCCCACGCGACTGGCCAGCCTGATAAACGAAAGCGTGGCGTATCGCCTCACCGGCGTGGTGGATGGGACGCAGCTTACATGGGCCCCGTCCACCCCCACAGGAGCCCCAACTTCATTGACGGCCGGCGCCGTCGTGGAGTTTGAAACGCGGGACTTCTTCATCGTCGAGTCGCAGGATGACGACCACCCCTTCTCCCTGACCCAGTACATGTCCGGTGACATCAGCAATTGCATCGGCGGGTGCTTCGACGGCGGCTGGATGTGCGAGCCCGGCGGCCAGGGCGATACCGACTGGATCCAGCTCGTCCCACCCGCGCAGTTCTTCAACCAGTACTCGTTCTTCACCGATCCCACCTACGGGATCACGTCAATCTCACTTGTGCGCGTCGCTGGAGACACTGGCTTCGCAGACGTCGAGGTGGAGTGCATGGGCGTCGTGGCCGGCTGGCAGCCCATCGGATCCTCCGGAGTCTACGAAGTCGCCCACGTGGAACTCTACCGGGGCGGGATCGACGACGTAAACAACTGCGCCACCAGCCAGCACTCGGCGTCAAGCGATGAGCCCTTCGGCCTGGTGGTCTGGGGGACGGATCGCGACGCATCGTACGGTTACTCCGCAGGCGGCGGAGCCACGGAAATCAACGATGTTGAGGTTCCCATCGAGTAAGTGAAAGGAGGAAGTCGATGACAAGAAAAAGTCTATTCATTCTTCTCGGTGCAGTCTTCCTGAACGCGGGGCTGTTCCTCGGGGGTTGCGGCCCATCGCTTGCGCAACAGCAGATCCGAGAGGATTGTATGAGCAACTGCGATCTGGAGGTGATGTCGTGCATGGAGTCTTCGACCTGCGTCGACATCGATGGTCATCAGATTCCTTGCGAGGTCGAGTGCGAGACGAAAAAGAGCGAGTGCGAAAGCAACTGCCCACGCTGATGATTCCGGCTCCCTTCTCCCCTTGAACAATACCGGATTCCCGCGTTATAGAATGATCTGGCCGACAGGATAAAACTGCGGAGGAAACGGCATGGCTAACTGGCTCAATCTGGGACAAATCTTTGAGGTCAACGCAAGAAAATACCCGAACAACATTGCCTTCATGGACAAAGATCGCTCGTACACATTTCCCGAGGCCGACAAGCGAATCAACCGCCTGGCAAACGCGATGCTGGGTTTTGGCCTTGAAAAGGGCGACAAGGTCTCATGCCTGCTGGAAAACTGCATAGAGATCTGCGAGCTGTACATGGCCTGCGCCAAGATCGGCGTGGTGATCAACCCCATCAACTTCCGCGTGTCTCAGAAGGACGTCCTGTTCATCGCCGGCAACGCCGACTCCAGGGCGTTCTTCGTCCACGGGCAATTCGCGGGGGTGATCGACAGCATCAAGGATCAACTCCCCAAGATGGAGAACTACTTCATAGTCGGGGATCCGGTCGACGGATACGGCCCCTACGAGGAACTGCTGGCAAGCGCGAGCGACGGCAAACCTGAAACCAATGTCGTCCCGTCGGATCCCTGGATACTCCTGTACACCTCCGGCACCACCGGTCAGCCCAAGGGTGTGATCCGCTCCCACGAGAGTTACATCGCCTTCTACCTGATCAACGGAACCGACTTCAAATACTCGTCCAAAGAGGTGGTGCTCACCGCCATGCCCCTTTGCCACGTGAACACCACCTTCTTCAGCTTCGCCGCCACGTACTTCGGCGGGTCCAACTACATCCACCCGGCCATCGGTTTTGACGCCCTGGAGATCTTGAAAATAATCGAGGAGCGCAAGATCACCTTCATTTCACTCATCCCCACCCACTACAACCTGATCCTGGCCATCCCGATGGAAGAGCGGGCGAAGATCGATGTGAGCTCCATCGAAAAGCTGCTGTGTTCTAGCGCCCCCGCCCGGGTTGATCAGAAGGAGGGCATTATCGAGTACTTCAAGGGGGTCGATCTCTACGAGGGTTACGGCTCCACCGAAGCGGGTATCGTCACCACGCTGATGCCCGAGGATCAGCTAACTCATCCGGGATCCATCGGGCAGGAATCATCCGGGACGTACCTCGTCAAGATCCTCGACGAAGACGGCAACGAGGCTCCGGCGGGGCAGGTCGGAGAACTCTACTCGGCCGGACCGATGATGTTCGATCGATACCACAAGATGCCCGACGAGACCGACAAGAACTTTCGCGGGATGTACTTCACGGCCGGGGACATGGCCCGTGCGGACGAGAACGGCTACATCTACCTGGTCGACCGCAAGAAGAACATGATCATCACCGGCGGCGAGCACGTCTTCCCCAGTGAGATCGAGACGCTCATCGCGAAGCACCCGGCCGTGTTCGACGTGGCCGTGATAGGGCTCAGCGATCCCAAGTG
>JAUVAN010000430.1 GCA_030591725.1 Deltaproteobacteria bacterium | reverse complement strand
CCACTACCTTCGACACCGGTCCGGATGGAGATCACACTACCGGCACCGGCAATTACGCTTATACAGAAGCTTCGTCGCCTGCGGTTGTGGGGGACACTACCTTCATGGAGACCCCACTTATCGATCTTGCCGGTTCGACCGATCCGCAACTGGTTTTCTGGTACCACATGTACGGCGCCGATATCGATGACCTGGCCGTGGCGGCGGACGCCGGCTTCGGCTACATAACCCTCCTGACCATAACGGGGGAACAGCACATTTCGGGGAGCGATCCCTGGAAACAGGCCCTGGTCGACCTCTCGAGCTTCGTCGGCAATACCATCACCATTCGCTTCACCGGCACCCGTGGTTTCGATTTCCTCGGCGACATGGCCGTCGATGACATCATGGTTCGCGAGGCGGAGGCGCCCACCGCCGACTTCACGGCAAACGAGACACTGCTGGACATCGGACAGGTCGTGAACATGACCGACCTGTCGTCCGATGGTCCCACCACCTGGTCGTGGACCTTCACCGGCCCTGGATCCGTGACCTACCACGGGGGAACCAGCAGCACTCACCAGGATCCGCAAGTATCCTTCGGAGCGACCGGCATGTACACGGTCCAGCTGCAAGTCTCGAATACCCATGGATCCGACACGGAGATCAAGACGGGTTATATCGAGGTAGTAAATGCGTACCTGATGGAGACGTTCGAGAGCTGGCCGCCGACCGGCTGGTCCATCATCGACAACGGCGGCGATTGCGTATGGTCCGACACTGTTTCCACTGGACGGCCCAACTATGCGGGGAACGGGAACGCAGCCGACGCCGACTCCGACCACTGCGGCACCGGAACAACGATGGACACCGAACTCCACACTCCGGCGATCGACCTGTCCTCTGCGAGCTCGGCCGACCTGGGCTTCCTGGCATCCTTCAACTATTACTCCCTCGGGAACTACTTCGCGGTCTATGTGTCCGACGACGGCGGGTTCAGCTGGACCAACGAGCTATACTGGAGCACTGATCACGCGGACCACGGTCCCGGCGAGAGCGTCGTTGTAGATCTGGATTCGTACGTGGGATCCTCGAACGTGATCGTCTCGTTCAAATACTATGCCCCGAGCTGGGACTACTGGATGATAATCGACGACGCGATTGTCTTCTAGGACCCTCGCCTCTTACTCCAGCACGAAATCGTCGCAGGTCATGTCGATGGTGTTCACCGCATCCTGGAAGCACTCACCGTAGTCGGGGAGGCAGACGCTGCAGAAGTGGCCCTGTTCGCCGAAGGAATCGACGAACTCACGGAGCAGCGGCGCCGGCTGGGCGCCGGTGCCCACCGATGGATTGTATGGCAAACAGATCCCGTCCACCAGGTCGTTATCACCAAATATACCGAGGATCACAATCGCGGCCTCGTTGCCGCCCTTGGCCTCCACCAGAGCCTGTTTCCAGTCCGCCGGAGTCCCCTCGGAACAGAACTCACCATAGTCGGTGCACGCCTCGTCTTCGTCAGTAACAAACGTAACGACCAGAATGGCCTCCTCGCGGATGAAGTCTTCGTTGCAGCCGTCCGGCGCGCTCCAGGGTCCAACCGAGTTGCTCATCGCCACCATCATCCGCTCATGACCGTTTCCTACTGTGTCGACGTCGGCGATGCAGGCGAAGGCCTCGACCAGATCGGTCTGGCCCTCGATCAGGTAGCGGTGACTACCGTCGATAGAACATATCTGCCCATAATTGCCGCCGACGTGGCCCGCGCCGAGGAGATCATCGCAAACGGGATTGTCGGGATCGCCGGTCAACCACTCCTGGCATGTGTAGTAAGGTGGCCCGACGGTCTCGCTGCACTCGTTATAGATGAAGGCGGTGCTGCACCATGTGGCGCAACATCCCACAGAACCACAGGCGTTGGTGGCAAAAGAAACATTCTGATTGCGGGAGTCCGAGTCCACCACCATGATGTGGAAGTCGTCGAGCCCCAGCGTATTGGTGATCGCCGAGATGAACTCGGGAAAACTGTTGATCAGGTTTTGCTGCTCGTCCTCCATTGACAAAGAGTTGTCCACAACAAAGAGGAAGTCTACGCCCTGACAGCCCTCTGTGTCGGTGTCACCATCGCCGTCGCTATCGCTATCCCCGTCGGCATCGGCATCTCCATCCGAGCCGCTCTCAGAAGCGTCGTCGCCGTCCCTGTGAAAATCCGTATCCGTGCAGCCGCTGGTGAGGCCCGCGGCAAGCAGCAATGCGATCATCATCCGTCGGCAAGTCATAGTTTCTCTCCCTGGTAAACGCCGTCCGACACCTGACACTCCCAATCAGTGTAGTAGTCGGGATCATGATTGTTCCCGTCAACATCGCAGGTGCAGACATCGTCATCATGATATGCCGCAACCATCATTGTCAGATTTGATTCGAAAGACATGTCGCAGTTCGCGATGCTGCTCGAGCCGTTCAACTGGTCTTCGGGAGACACCCCGATATCGAGGAACACCGCCCATAGCGCATCGGTTGTGACATCGTTGTACTCGATGAGGGCCAGATTATGGACCTCTTCGTGCTGGTGATCCAGGCCGGTCCATGCGTATCGGAGCTGGACTGCCGTTACATCGCCCTGAGACCCAAGCGTGAAGTACAATTTCATGGTGTCTGACGGATCGCAATATCGCTCCCAATGGGTCAACATGCAAAGATCATCCTCCCCTGTGCCGGTATCCGTGTCCCCGTCCGTATCCGTGTCCGTATCCGTGTTCGCCCACCGTCGTCTGTTGATTCGTCGTTGCCATCACCCGTATTCTCGGTGTTGCAGGCGGAAACAAACGCCCATGAAAGCATTGCGGTTAGCGCGATGAATATTCGGCTCACATTGGTCATCACATTGTCCTTCTTGAGATCGTCTATTCAATGATGATCGGAGCGCAGGTCGAGACACCGGCGCCCCAGATGTCATATCCGGAGTCCTCGATATGAGTAGTAAGAGTGCCGTCCATGTCGAGCTTGTAGACCGTGGAGGAATCCTCGAAGATCTTCTTGAGGAAGATGTAGAAACTCCCTCCCCAGTACGCAAATGCCCAGGACAGGGGCGTCCCGGAGAGCTCGCCAAGCTCGAAGCGCTTTGTTGTTTCGTCAACGT
>JAUVAN010000295.1 GCA_030591725.1 Deltaproteobacteria bacterium | reverse complement strand
CGTGCATCCATTCCCCTTGAAATCGGTGCTGCGGGTCTCTACCGGATGTGCATCGAGTCCACCAACGCAACCGAATGCCTTCCCTGGCTTGCGCCTGAGCAGTTCACGGAAGAGTCCGATTTCCTCTGGGCGAGTCTTGAAAAGCCGTCCATCCCCTACGGACCGGCATGCGATCCCTCAGAGTGGATTCATTATTCGGTCGTGCCAGGAAGCTGGCTGATGCCCGGCGTGGACACGGTATTCGACCTGGATTCCGGTTCCTACATGCTTGAGCTGACCGCCTTCGGAGACGATTTGTGGACAATTCACGATGAGGTGCTCATCAGCCTTGGCCCCTGCGTCAATGGCAGCGATCCGATACCTGGGGAGTGCGAGGAGACGCAGGGGATAGAGTGTGATCAGTGCCGAGTGTGTTTCTATAAATTAGATCCGAGTGGTGTCGGTTGTTACTTCTGCGAATGTGTCGAATCGGAATACACGCCTCTGTGAATGTACCCCGACATTATGACTTTTCTAAAGAGTGGGAGTCTTTATTTCGGCTCCGTAAAGAACTGCTGATAAACCGCCCGCTCCATGCCCCGTGAACCTGACCACCGGTCGATAAACGCCCGAGACAGCGTTCAGGGTCAAGACCCATCACTTGTCACATAGCGCTCTCAGTCCGGGAGTGTAGCGCCCTGTCAGGGCTTGTTCTTTTTTTGTATCCACGACCCCCAGGCGTTGCCTGGGGCTGGTTTGTTTCAGCCTTTCAGGCTGGTCGGCCAGCGTCCCTTCAGGACGCGGGGTTCCATTTGTTTTCAATACCTGGGGTTAGAAACCCCAGGCTTTATTCCCCCGCCGCCTGCCTCGCCATAGTTTTGACGACGGCGGGCTTCGCGGCGAAGATTCCCGGCCGTGGGTGAACCACGGCCCTACGATCAAAAAGACAACCGCAAAAAAACGAAATCCTTTTGTTCTAAATGGAAATACCAAAACACCGGGCGGTGTTTTCGACTGTGATGTGGCCCATTTCCTCGGGGTCGACTTTGCGAAGCTCGGCGATCTTATCCACTATATACCGCACCCGGGCGGGTTCGTTGACTCTGCCTCGAAAGGGAATCGGTGAGAGAAACGGCGAGTCGGTCTCCGCCAGTATTCGCTCCTCGGGGGCGGTGGCGGCGACTTCCTGTACGGCGATGGTCTTTGGAAATGTGACGATCCCGGAGAAGGACAGGTAGAACCCCATGTCCAGAGCCGCGCTCGCCAGCTCCTGGCCTGAAGAGAAACAATGGATGACCCCGCCGATCTCCTGCGCCCCCTCGTCCCTGAGGATCGCCACTGTGTCGTCGTCCGCTTCCCTGGTGTGGATCACCACCGGAAGATTTGCATCGCGGGCCATCTTCAGCTGATTGATGAATGCTCGTCTCTGCACCGCCGGCTCCGAATGATTGTAGTAGTAGTCGAGGCCGATCTCGCCGAGGGCAACCACCTTGTCCCTGTCCAGAACGAACCTGAGGCTATCCAGGGCGTCCGGGGTGGCCCGGGAACCCGCGTGTGGGTGGATTCCCGCAGCGATCCACATTCTCGAATCATCTCCGACAATATTGAAGGTGTCTTCGTAGCCGCCCGCCTTTGTGGCGCCGGCGATGGTGAGAATCCCGACGAGACCCTCTGCCCACGCATTGTCGAGCAACGCGGAGACACCGTCCATCCCGCCTCGGGTCATGTCGAGATGCGCGTGTGAGTCGAACAACCTCATTCCCCGTCGCCCTCCAGTTCCAGTCTCCCCTCCTGAAGTTCCTCGGCGAGTTCCGGGTCGAGCTTTCCCTCCAGGGACTGAAACGCGCGGTCCACCAGGTCACGATCCACGCTACCAAGAGAGACGAGCGCCGCAATAGCGGCGGAGGCCTCCATGGGACTTGCGCGAAGGACGATGTTCGCCACGGTTCCGGAAAGGCCGGTCACTGGGGTGCCCACCAGGGTCTGCAACACTGCCATTCGAACCGACTCCCTCCTCGACGACAACATCTTCTCGATGATGCTTCGTCCCTCTTCGTTTCCGCAACAAACCATGGCGGCGGCGGCAACGGACTTGAGAGTCGGATCGATCAGCCACCCGGAAACAACCGCTTTTAGCGCGGTCGCTGCCGCGTGATCTCCGAGATCCGCCAGAGCCTGGGCCGACCTGATGGCCACGGGAAGCCCTGCGCTCAACAAGTCGATCACCCTGTCACGTCCACGGGCATCTCCGAGGAGTACCATCGAAAAGGCGGCTTCTTCGCGCACCACGTCGTCATCGTCATTCAACAGGGGAACCAGGTTCTCCAGGTGTTCTGCCGCCCGCAGATCGGCGAGCATCCGAACGGCTGTCGCCCTGACCGAGGGTAGCGGATCGGCGAGCATCCGCGATGCGCTAGCGGCGGCGTCATCGAAGAAGAGATCGAGATTGGCGACTGCGGCGCAGCGAACCATGTCGCTATCGTCCTTCAGACCTTCCATGATTCTCTGCGAGGATATCTCGGCGCCGGCCCTTACCTGCTCGGCCAGTCCCTCGATGGCCTGCGCCCTCACCTCCTGCACCCCGTCCTCGCAGAGCACCTCCAGCGCCTTCACGGCCTCTTCCCTTCCCTCCACGTCCTGCGCTCCCAGCGCAATCGCCGCGACCCACCTGACCTCTGCCGACGCGCTGCCGCAATCGCACAGCGCCGCCTCCAGGTAGGGCAATTTCATAGGTATTGTGTAGCCGGAACTCATGTGTGGTATCAGCGCTTCTGGGCGTCATCCTGTTCGCGTGGTTCTTTCTTGTCGCCGCCGCTGACCGGTTCCACCTCGGACACCGGGAACTCCACAAGGCCTGGCTCGGTGGCGATATGAACTCTCACGACGCGCTTGAGCACATCTCTGTCCCTGATTCTGCCCTCGCCCTTCGGGGTCATGACCCTCCGCCCGACTCGGGGCATTGTCTTCGCCTCTTCCCGATACACCCCGTCCTCGTATGCGAGGCAGCACATCAGGCGACCGCACAGCCCGGATACCTTCTCCGGGTTGAGGACAAGGTCCTGGTCCTTGGCCATCCGGATGGAGACGGGAGCGAACTCCCTGATGTGACGATTGCAACAAAGCCGCAGCCCGCACGCTCCCAGCCCTCCGAGCAACCGGGACGCGTCCCGCACGCCTATCTGGCGCATCTCCACACGGATGTGCAGTCGCCTGGCGAGTTCACGCACCAGGTCACGGAAGTCCACTCTTCCATCTGCAGAGAAGTAGAAGACCGCCTTGTTCCCGCCGTGAAGGTAGTCCACTCGAATGAGCTTCATGGCCAGTTTGAAGCGCTCGATGCTTTCCTTGCAGAGATCGTACGCGGCCTCCTCCTTTACGAGGTTCCGATCGCGTTGACGCATGTCGTTGGAGGTGCCTTTTCGAATAACTCGTGAAAGTTTGTCCCTCTTGGCCTTGCGCCGGGTGGTGGGCACCACGACCTTTCCGAGCGCAAGACCTCGCCCTGTCTCCACGATCACAATATCGTCCTTTTCGAGGATCATGTCCTGGCAATCATACAGGGCCAGGGAACCCGAAGAGTGGAGCTTCACTTCGACAAGATCCATCAACGTGCCGTCCTTGAAGTCGTAATCCGGGAAATCCTCGAGCAAGGTGTTCTCTTCAGTCTCCTGAGGTTTGAGGAAAACCAGCTTTTCTGCGGCCATCGACTCGAAATCAGGCCGGGGTCCATCGGGGGAAGGCTTGTCGGATTCGCCGTAAGACGACTCCGAACGCTCACCCCACAACTTGTCCTCCACGCTATCAGTCTCGGCTGGCTCCCTGGGTATATCCGAGCCACCCGGTTGGAACCGCCGGTCCTTGGGCTGGGGTCGCTCCCTACGCGGGGAATCACGCCGTGGTGACTGCTGCTTTTGCGAGGCTTCCCTTGACCCGGTCGGAGGCTTCCGTCCCCTTCCTCTTCCCGGGCGACGCTTGCCGCCGGAGCGTTCTTGCTTCTCGGACGATCCGGTTGCGGCCACGTTACCCGACTTCTCGGGGGCCTTCGACTGCGCTTGAGGTTGATCGCTACGATCCTTGTTCCTGCGCCGTCTCGACCTTCTCGATCGTCTTCGAGGGCCAGAACCTCCGCTGCCTCCGCTGCCGCTGCCTCCGCCTCCGCCTCCGCTGCCGCTGCCTCCGCTGCCGCTGCCTCCGCTGCTGCTGCCTCCGCTGCTGCCGCCTGTAGATCCGTCTGTCATCTCGCACCGATCCTGCCCCAGGCCTCGCCGCCGGATGTCCTGCCACGCATGGCCATCACCATCCCTTCAACAGCGAGCTGGGGGTTCATGTTGTTTCTAGTCATGGCGGTGATCGCCCTGTGAACTGCCGCGATGTGTTGCGCCATACGCCCGGGAGATCCCCTTTCCGTAAGGCCATCCATCAACTCTCCGAAGAACTTGACAATGGCTGATTCTTCCACCGTTTCGCCCGGCGGGTTGGATCTCAACCACATGAGTTCGTCGAGGACCTGCAGCATGAGTTCCAGTATGGCGAGCGTCTCATCACGATCGCCCTTCAATGCCGCAGCGATCGCCATGGCATCCCGAGGCGTGTTGTCGTCAGCGGATCTCAACAGGGCTGTCACCGCTTGCATGCGTTGCGCCAGATCCTCTGCCGTGTAACGTGACGCGCGCTCCATGCTCCCCTCACAGAGGGCGGCTATTACCACCGCTTTTTCCTGCTCCAGGCCATTTTTCAAAAGCAGATCCACCACCGTTGATTCATTGAGTGTTCCGAACCTGACCGACTGACAGCGCGACCTGATCGTCGGCAACAGGGAGGATGCGTGATCCGAAATAAGCATGATGAGGCTCCCCGCTCGCGGCTCCTCCAGGGTCTTCAATAACGCGTTGGCCGCCTGCTCGGTCAAGAGATCGGCGGGATCGATGACCAACACCTTGGCCTTCCCCTCATGGGGCCGAATCTCCATCCAGCTCTGAACGTTTCGAACCATCTCGATGGGAATTCGTCGTTTGCCCTCCGGAAGACCGAGGAAACGCACGTCCGGATGAACATTCCCGATGATCTTGCGGCAACTTGTACACACGCCACAGGAGTCGTCACCCGGCTCCTCGCAATTCAAAATCATGGCCAGCGCCCTGGCCGCAGTATTCTTGCCCACCCCTGCCTGCCCTTCGAAGAGATAGGCGTGGGGGACCTTGTCGGACGCTATAGCCCTCTTGAAGATTTCGAGGGCGGCGTCCTGATCTCGTATGTCCGCAAAACGCATACAAAAAACCTCTTGGGCTTGATCCCCTCCCGGCTTTAACCGGCAACTAGCATGCGCCCCCGCAGTGGTCAATTGTCGTGATGCAGGATTTCTAGCTCACGTTGATGGGTTCCGGCGGAACCAGGATGAGGACGACGCGATCGTCGAGGGGGAAACAACCGCCCGCGAGCACGGTGATCTTCGCCTCGAAGAACTGGGCGTCGTCGGTCTGCTCCACGAAAT
>JAUVAN010000372.1 GCA_030591725.1 Deltaproteobacteria bacterium | reverse complement strand
CGCATCCTTGTGCTTGAAAGTGGACAGGCGACCGCCTGGCACTTTCATACTGAGGTGACGGACAGGATGCTCTGCCTGGAGGGATGGGTTGCCGTTGAGTTCCTCGACCCGCAAGAGAGTGTTGATCTCAATCCTGGTGACCGTTGCGAAGTGACCGTGAAACGGGTTCACAGGGTTGTTAATCGAGCATTAGAAACAGCAAAATATCTACTGGTGCAGGGTGTCGGTCGGTATGATTTTAATGCTGTGGATGAGATAGATCTGTAGTGACTTGTTCTTTTCGGTGGCAGGCTTCCCAGCCAAGACGAAGATGTGAACTGGGAAGGGGGGACCTCTCTGAATTGAGTGACCTGTAAGTCCTTAGGTTATGTGAGAATGACTTGCGAGAGACATAATGGCTGAGTAGTTAATACTCGGCTTATTTTGATTGTTTCTTACAAATCCTGATAAATAAGAACGGCTTCCAGTTGCCTAAGGAGCCGTTTCTTTGCATTCTTAAAAACATCAGATCAAGACGAACTGTTCTTTCTCCGCCGAACGACGAAAGCCAAGCCAGCTAAACCGCCACCGAGGGTGAGGGGGTTCGGGGACAGGGGAAACGGATACATTGCCTGTGGCGGATTCAGGGAAAGCGGATGGGGTACCTAGAAAACCCCCAAAAGTGGCTGCTGTTACAGCGGGTAAAAATTCCAAGGTGAGCGTAGCAGACCATGCACATTGGGGGGGGCGGGGCTGATGCGGGTGTAAGACTCATGACGCCTCCCGGGCCTTGTCGATGCAATCCTGAAGCCTCTGGGCGAGGCCGGTCACGTGCAGTTCGTCGAACATCGAAGTGTGGCTCCCTTGGACCATGTGCGTCACAAGACCGCCTCCGCTCAGTTCCCGCCAACCGGGGATGTGGTGATCCTTGGCCGCGCGGGAAGCGAAGTTCGCACTTCGAATCAGTGTGATCTGCCCGGGATACACCGTGGCGCGGTAGCGCCTCCGGAGGGCCTTGTTCGCCGCTCTGAGCCTCGTTACATACCGGACGTTCTGACCGGAGAGCCGCCGGCGCGCCAACTCCGGTATTCGCCTTACATGCTTCCGGTATTTCTTACGCACGAGGCGTGCGAGGGTGTGCGTGAACGTTCGATGAGAACTGGGGCGGGTTGCCTGCGACAT
This sequence comes from Deltaproteobacteria bacterium, assembly GCA_030591725.1. Taxonomy (GTDB): domain Bacteria; phylum Myxococcota_A; class Polyangia; order JAAYKL01; family JAAYKL01; genus JAUVAN01. Next base: position 2,847 of record JAUVAN010000372.1, on the reverse strand, counting down.
ATTCGCCGTCCTGGGGTCGCCCGCACGAGGGTGTCCGTCATCGTCCTTGAGCCGCGGGGCGCGGGAGTCAAAGACCACCAGCAGCGCCACATTGTCGCCCGCCCGGAGAAGTTGCTGGGCGATTTCGAACGCGATCGGACCGCCCATGCATCGCCCTCCCAGGTAGTAGGGCCCCTTCGGCTGAGCGGATCGGATGAGCCCCAGATACGCGGAGGCCATAGTTTCCAGGTCAGGGTACGTCTGGTCTGATTCGTCAAGGCCCAGGGCCGGCAGTACGTAGAACGGCTGGCCCGGCCTCAGTCGGGATGCCAGTGTACGGAAGGCGCTAATGTTCTCCATGCCGTATACGGCAAAGAAGGGGGGGACGCCGTTGTTTGCCGGCACGAGGGGAATCGGGAGGCTCCCATCCCTGCAGGAGGGGGAAATCGGGAGGTTACCATCCCTGCGGGAGAGGATGGACTTGGCCATCCAGTCGACCGTCGGATTCTCGAACAGAGAGGCAAACGGAAGCTTGACGGCAAACTCCATTTCGACGAGGTACATCAGCTGCAGGGCGAGTAGGGAATCGCCGCCAAGATCAAAGAAACTGTCGGTGGGGCAGACGCGTTCTCGGCCCAGGACTTGGCCCCAGATCTTCGTCAAACGTTCCAAGACCGTATCGTGAGTGATCACCGGCCCGGCACACTGCCCGGCCTCCTGCGCCGACGCGGCGAGGTAGTGTTCGACAAGCTTCGACCTTTGTACTTTTCCTACTGCCCCCATGGGAAGCGAGTCGATAAAAACAATCCGGCGAGGCGTCTTGAGAATTCCGACGTGCTTCACGCAGTGGCGCAGGATCTCATTCTCGTCCATCTCTGCGGATTGCTGAAGGACCACATACGCCACGATGTCCTCGCCGAATTGGGGATCGGGAACACCGATCGCGGCTGCCGCGGCCACTCCGCGCAGTCGCCCAATGACCTCGTCGATTTCCCTCGGCGCGATTTTCTCGCCGCCCTTGATGATGATCTCCCGGTTGCGCCCGGTGATGAAGAAGAAACCATCCTCGTCCTGGCACCCGATGTCTCCCGTTCGCAGCCAGCCGTCGACGGAGAACACCCGGCGTGTGCCTTCCGGGTCCTTGAAATAGTGTTTCATGACGCTAGGGCCGCGAACTTGGATCTCGCCTTCCTCGCACTGACCAACTTCGGCGTCGCCCTCGCCCACAATCCGGACGTCAAACCCGTAGGGAATGCCCGGCGATCCGATCTTGCGCACCGCCGGCGGCAGGGGATTTGAAAAGATCGCGCCCCCGGCTTCGGTCGAGCCCATGGCCTCCAGTAACGGGATTTGGAAAACACGTTCGAACTGCTCGTGATGATCGACGGACAGCGGCGCCGAAGAGGATCGCAGGAATCGTACCGTTTGTCGGGCGATGACGCAGCGCTTCGCGTCGGCCGCTTCCGCGGCGAGAAGCTGGTTGATCATACTTGGAACCAGCGTACTCCACGTGCATCGATAATCGCTCAGCCATGACCAGAACGATCCAGCCTCAAAGCGTCTCGGCATCACCACGCTTCCCCCGCTTCTTAGCGTGGAAAGCAGGGTGACGACCTGGGCGTTCATGTGATGAAGGGGGAGGACACACAGCGACCGATCCGACGCCGTCAACGCGTGGGCTTCGACGGTGTTAGTGGCGCCTGCAAGTATGTTCCTGTGCGTGACGAGAACGCCTTTTGGGGTTCCCGTGCTTCCCGACGTAAAATCGAGCAAGGCGTCATCTTCGGAGTGGGGGGCCGGCAACGTGCCCTCCGGATCCGGCACGCCGTCGATCAGTCCGTCCGGATCGCAAAACACCATCGGTAGTGCCCCTGTGCAGTCGACCTCTCCGACGAGACTCCGGTAGCTGGGGTCGATATAGAGGAGGCGGGCATCCGAACGCTTCAGGATGTTTACCAGATGAGATGTGCCGCTCGTCTCCCCGAGAGGGACGGGGACGAATCCCCCGTAGAGCAGACCGAGGAACAGTTGGGCCGTGAACACCCCATTGTCTAGCAGCAGGGCGATCTTGTCCCCGCGGGCCATACCACGTGCTCTAAGACTCGCGCACAGGATGGAAGCGGAATCGCGAAGTGCGCGGTAGGTGATCGAACGGGAACTTGTCGGACAGATCAGAAAATCTTTGACCGGGCTGATACAGGTCTGTTGGTCGATCAGGTCGCGGACAGTCGAGACCTCGCCTGCTGAAGTCCGACTGAAAGAACGCTCACTCTGGTTAAACCATGTGTGCATCATCATCTCCGGCTTCAATGTCGGCCTTGAATGGGGGGTGTCTGGCTTGCTAGTGTCCCGTGTGGTTAATCTGTTTGTCGAGAGCGAGTTTAGCTTAAATGCGAAATTCTCACAAACCATTCCAGTAACGCTGAAAGCTTCTTGGCAGTCGTGACTTCTAGAACATCCTACGAGCTATCTAGGACTGTCCCAAATAAAACCACTAAGCCGTTTGAGAGTGTTTTTCTCTATATCCTTGAATTGTAATCCCAAAGTGATACTTGGAGAAATCGTACCCTTTGCCGGAGTCCTGATCCAAACAACCTTTGCAGGGAGTGATAATGCTTCTGCGTCTCCAGGTAATAGTAATTGAAATTTCGTTTCAGCATTATTCTCTGGCAACTGGCCGCGCCCAGTAAATTCTATGCCTGCACCTTCATAGCTTATGTCTAACAATCTAGCGAATCTATTCTTCTCATCGAAGTTTATCTCGCAAAATAATTCATAAGATATTTTTAGTCGAAAACCATCTCTTATTAATTGTTTGGTTAATCTCTCGCTAATTACATATTTTGTCTTCAAATCAAAATTATACTT
>JAUVAN010000199.1 GCA_030591725.1 Deltaproteobacteria bacterium | reverse complement strand
CCAGGTCGCCGTGCTCACCGGCAGCAACACTTCGGACGAGCGTTACAAGATGCTCTTTCCGGTAGCCCCCAGCAAGGCCGTAAAACCTACGGCCGGCGAATCACAGCATAGATTTGTCAAGATACTCGTCGACCGGCTCGAAAACGACGAGCGCTTTGAAGCCTTGCGCGGCAATGTCAAACCGATCGTGACCGCCCAGACCGACCTGGAGAAAGCCATCGCCAACCGTGAGGAGCTATACATGCCCGAGATGCGGGTCGCAACGGATCTCAAAGTGGCCATCGACAAGGCCGGGCGCGTCTACAACAAGCTCTATCCTCAACTCACGCTGATTTTCGACAACGAGCGCCTGGTGGAGTCGTTCTTCCTCAAGATCAGAAAATCCCGCAAGAGCGGCGGCGACACCGACGACCCGGCCTCCGCCGCGACCGACACTGAGTAGCCCCCCGCCCAATGTTCCTGACGTATAGATGAAGAGATCAGGGCGATGAGGGCTAGGTCCATACCTCGTTCATGGCTTCAAGACAGATGGTGAGAAAATCGTCCAGCTCCAGGTCGAGTTGGTCCGTGCAGGCGCGGATCTGATCCCTGTTGACCGCTGCGGCGAAACGTTTGTCCTTCATGCGTTTCTTGATGCTCTTGATCTTCAGGTCGCTCGTGCTGCGCGACGGACGGATCAACGCGGCCGCGGTGATGATCCCCGTGGTCGGATCGACCACCCACAGGGCCTTTGCCATCAGAGTCTCCCGGGGCGCCTTGTCGTTGTGACCGAGCACCGCCTGGATAAGCTCATCCGGAGCGCCGTGGTCCCTGAGCACTTCCGCAGCCACCAGGGCGTGGCGATCGATATCGTTCGCGCACTCGTCCAGATCGAGATCATGCACGAGACCCGTAAGCCCCCACAGTTCCTCGTCCTGTTCCAGACGGCGTGCCAGGGCGCGCATGCAGGCCTCGCAGGCCAGACAGTGGGCGGTAGTTGCAGTGTCGCCGAGGCGGTCGTGGACGAGCTTCCAGCCTTCTTCTCTGTTCATGGGGATCTCCGTCGTTTCGAACTGAAGTTTTTGCACAATTCGCGCAGTTCATCGTGTTCCTGCACGTAATCAAGGTAGTGCTCGAAATGGGCTCCGGCCTGAAGGTCACCCTCCTCCACGGTTGCTTTCAGTGCTTTCATTAACCGTCCGAGACCTGGTCCCGGAACAATTTCGAATCGCTCCATCAGGGCGATGCCCAGCCCGGTTGGAAGGGCAACGGGTTTTGCGTCCTGTTCGCGCAGATCGGCGATTCGGTCGGCCAGCAGGTTGATCTGTCGCAGCCCCTTGCGGACCTTTTCGGGGTGCTTGCTGGTGATGTCCGCACGCGCAAGATCCAGCAGATCCTCCAGGTCGTCGCCCCCATCGCGGGCGAATCGTCTCACGGCTGAATCGGTCCAGCTTTCCTCGTATCCGGCCGCGCGCAGATGAGCGGCGATCAGAAAGCGAATGTGCTCGGTGATTTCGCCGGGGAAGGGCAATCGTCGGGCGATCCGGTCGAACAATCTCGCGCCCACCTCCGGGTGACCGATAAAAGTGACCTGCCCCCCCTGTTCGAAACGACGCGTCGGGACCTTGCCGATATCGTGGAGCAGGGCGGCCCATCGGACCGTGAGGCGCGGAGGAGTTTGCCGTACCACCTGTTTGGTGTGAGCCCAGACGTCCTTGTGACGGATACCTTCGCCGAACCCCACCATGGCGAAGGCCTCCGGCAGGAGCGGCTCCATGACCCCGTCTCTCACGAGAATCTCGAGGCCTAGGTCCGGATGGGGTGCGGTGAGAAGCATTTCCATCGCCTCCATCACCTGGTCGCCCGACATGGGGTCGTCCCAGCTCGCGCGCTGTTCTTCCCCCGTTGCGGCCTCGATGGCGGTCAGGAATTTTTCACCCGCGCCTTTTGGCAAGTGCAAATCCCGATTTGTGTGATTGTTTTCAGATGGCATGGCACCAGCTTGGTGGGCGATCCCAGATTTGAACTGGGGACTTCCGCCGTGTGAAGACGGCACTCTGACCACTGAGTTAATCGCCCGCAAAAGTTTGGAGAGCCAAGTAGCACATGGTCGTGGGAGGATCAAGCGGCGTGTTCCGTGAATGCGCGTGGCAAGACATTGGAATATTTTACCTTTTCGAGGTGGTCACAAATTGTGACCAGTTCACTTTTCTCCGATTCACTTAATGTGAATGCGAAATCTGGAGGGGACCGGGCCTCCAAGATCTGCCGTTCCGTCCTTCATGCCGCGCCCTGATGAGGGCGCGGTCAGGATGAGCTTGATTCTCATTGAAGTCTGGGAAGCCACCGCCCAAGCCCAGAGGGCTTGCGGGAGCGCATCGTTGCCGTGGCGTTTACGCCGCGGGATCAGGGCATCCAGCAGTGTCAATAATCAGTAAATGATCTTGAATGGTTCTGAGGATCCGGCGGGGTCGCGCCAGTTGATGTCGATCTTGTGGACGCGGGAAGCGGGCGGTCCGTCGTTCAGCCATCGCAGGAGTTCGCGAAGATTCCGATCATCGCCTTGCGCCATTACCTCGACGGTTCCGTCGGGGAGATTCCTGACCCAGCCACGCACTCCCAGGGTGCTCGCTGCGGCCCGGGTGTGGTACCGAAAGGAGACTCCCTGGACCATGCCGTGCACGATCGCGTGAAACATCTTGTCTGTTGAATAATTCATTATTATACTGCCCGCTATCGATTTTGCTGGCCATTGATCTTGTCGTTGTGTTTACCAGTCGCTGGTTGGAAAAGGGCTAGCAAAAATCATATGCAAACACAGATCTGTAAAAAAGTGAGGAAGCGATGATCGAGGAAGGGTTTGTGCTCATGGGTGCCGGAATGGGAGTCGTGGGGTCGTTCCTGACGATCATGGTGGTCGTCATGTACGGCGCATCCGCTGTTCTTCAGCGGTTCGACAAAAAACCTGGAAGCGGCAAGAAATCGAAGGACCTGGCTGAGATCGCCGTGGCGGTGGCAGCGGTCAAGTCACGTACGAACGGATAGGAAGCAGACGGGAAAGGGAAATACATGTTGGGCAAGAAGCAGGTAAAATTCATGTGCACCGCGTTCCGAGACGGGTTTCAGTCCGTCTATGGCGCCCGAGTTCTCACCGAGGATTTCATTCCTGCGGTAGAGGCCGCGCGGGAAGCCGGGATCACTTGGTACGAGGCAGGCGGCGGCGCACGGTTCCAGTCGCTCTATTTCTACTGCAATCAGGATGCGTTCGAGATGATGGACAAATTCAGGGAGGCCGCCGGTCCCGATGCCGATCTCCAGACGCTGGCCAGGGGTGTCAACGTGGTGGGGCTCGATTCCCAGTCGAGCGACATAATCGATCTCCACGCAAAGCTCTTCAAGAAGCACGGCATATCCACCATTCGCAACTTCGATGCGCTCAACGATGTCAACAACCTGATCTACAGCGGCAAGTGCATCGTAGACGCGGGGCTCAAGCACCAGGTCTGTGTAACTCTCATGGAGCTGCCTCCCGGCTGCGAGGGTGCCCACGATGCGGAGTTCTACGAGAAGACGCTACGGAAGATCCTCGACGCGGACATCCCGTTTTCTTCGGTCTGCTTCAAGGACGCGTCCGGCACGGCGGTGCCGTCCAAGGTGCACGAAACCATCAAGCGCGCTCGCAGGATGCTGCCGGCGGGGACGCTCATTCACTTCCATACGCACGAAACCGCCGGTATTAGCGTCCAGGGCTACATGGCCGCGCTCGACGCCGGCGCCGACGCAATAGATCTTTCCCTGGCGCCCGCATCGGGCGGGACGTGTCAGCCCGACATTGCGACCATGTGGCACGCCTTCCGCGGCAGCAAGTACGATCTCGGCATTGATATCGACAAGGTGATGGAGGCCGAGAAAGTGTTCAAGGAATGCATGAAAGACTATTTCATGCCCCCCGAGGCAACGAAGGTGGAGCCCATGATCCCGTGGAGCCCCATGCCGGGTGGAGCGCTCACAGCCAACACTCAGATGCTTCGCGACAACGGCATCATGGACAAGTACCCGGAGATGATCGCGGCCATGAGCGATGTGGTCAAACGCGGGGGGTTCGGGACATCGGTGACGCCGGTTTCCCAGTTCTATTTTCAGCAGGCGTTCAACAACGTGATGTTCGGGCCATGGAAAAAGATCGCCGATGGGTACGGCAAGATGGTGCTCGGCTACTTCGGCAAGACCCCGGTCTCGCCCGATCCCGAGATCGTCGAGATCGCCGAGGAGCAGCTGGGCATGGAGCCCACTATTCAGACACCGATCGAGATCAACGACGCGGATCCCAAAAAGGGAATTCCTGCGGCGAAGAAGAGGCTGCAGGACGCAAGTCTGCCCCTCACTGACGAGAACATATTCATCAGCGCAACGTGCATGGACAAGGGGATCGACTATCTCAAGGGAGAGGCCACACTCGGTATTCGCAAGGTAGATCCCACAGCGCCGCAAGGTGAGAAATCAGCGGCCGGGGCAGACGGCTACACGGTGTCGGTGAACGGTAATAAATACGTGGTGAAACTCGATGGAGACAAGGCGTCGGTCAACGGCAAGACCTACGAGATCGAGGTGACCGAGGGCACCGCCAAGGGTGACAAGGACACGGCGGCAAGCAAGTCGTCAGGAGTCAAGACGCCGGTGAATGCAGCCATGCCCGGCGCGGTCGTCCGGGTTGAATGCAAGAAGGGCGACGCTGTCTCCGAGGGCGACGTGCTGCTGGTACTCGAGGCCATGAAGATGGAGGTGGAGATCAAGGCGCCGGCGGACGGCAAGGTCGAGGCGGTCAAGGTCAAAAAGGGCGATCAGGTTACCGCGGGCCAGCTTCTTGTGGACCTGGGTTGAGGAGGCAGATGGTGCGCAAACAAAACAAATACAAGCCGATCGGCAAGGTCGACAGAATGTGGTGGATAACATTCGGGATCATCCTCGTCGCGCTCTTCTCCATGGGCATGGGTGTTTCCCCCTCTCCCAAGCCCTTCGTGGATTCTTCCGAAGAAGGTAGTGAATCAACGTTCGACAAGCTGGCTGAGAATACCGGCGTCAAGAACTTCATCGACGGCTTCGCAGCGCTTTTCGGGGAGACCACCCCACAGGAGGACGGGGAGAAGGGCGGCGCCATATTGCCGTCCGGCGTGGGACAGATCGTCATGATCCTGATCGGACTGCTGCTCATCTACCTGGCCATCTCAAAGGGGTTCGAGCCGCTTCTGCTTTTGCCCATCGGGTTCGGCGGCATACTGGCCAACATTCCGGTGGCTGACATAGCCGGCCCGGATGGGTTCCTGGGGATCATCTACGATATGGGCATCTCCAACGGTGTGTTCCCGCTGCTCATCTTCATGGGTGTGGGCGCCATGACCGACTTCGGGCCCCTGCTGGCCAATCCAAAGACGGCCCTGCTAGGCGCCGCCGCACAGTTCGGGATCTTCGCGACCCTGCTAGGCGCGCTCATGCTCTCGGACCTTACGGGTGGAGTTGTCTCCTTCAGTCTCAAGGACGCGGCGGCAATCGGGATCATAGGCGGCGCGGACGGCCCCACTGCGATCTTCGTCGCGAGCAGGCTCGCTCCGGATCTGCTCGGCGCCATCGCGGTGGCGGCATACTCCTACATGGCGCTGGTGCCCATCATCCAGCCGCCGATCATGAAGCTTCTGACCACGGAGAAGGAGCGCATGATCAAGATGGAGCAGCTTCGAACGGTGGGCAAGCTGGAGCGGATCTTTTTCCCCCTGATTGTGCTCTTCCTGTGCATACTCCTGATCCCCGACGCGACGCCGCTCATCGGCTGTCTCATGTTCGGCAACCTGGTCAGGGAGTCGGGCGTGGTGGAGCGTCTGAGCAAGACCATCCAGAACGAACTCATCAATATCGTCACCATCCTGCTGGGGCTGGCGGTTGGATCCAAGCTCATGGCGGACAAGTTCCTGTCTGCCGAGACCCTGGGCATCCTGGCCCTCGGCGCCATCGCGTTCTCCATTGGGACCGCCACGGGTTTGCTGCTCGCCAAGTTGATGAACCTGATCTCCAGGAAACCCATCAACCCGCTCATCGGAGCCGCCGGAGTCTCGGCCGTTCCCATGGCAGCACGGGTGGTAAACAAGGTGGGCCTGGACGCCAACCCGCAGAACTTTCTGCTCATGCACGCCATGGGGCCGAACGTATCCGGGGTCATCGGTTCCGCCGTGGCCGCGGGAGTGCTCATCGCCCTGGTCGGATAGAAAGAGAACAAGATGACTTTGCAGCGCATCATTCATTTGAGTGACCTTCACTTGCAGGGGCGCAAGAAGGAGCGCGATCGGGCAGTTCGAATCGTCGATACCATTGCAAAGCACTACAAGAAAAGCGTCGTTATCATCACTGGTGACATCACCGATTCTGCCAGGCGCAAAGAGATGCTCGAGGCGCGCGCGGTAATCGACAAGCTCGCCAAGACGAACCCTGTATTGCTCGTGCCCGGCAACCACGACTACGCCTGGAAGGGCAACGTTCTGCGCAAGGACGGATGGAAGAACTGGGTCAAGATCCTCGGTGAGCCGGTGGGCTGGAGCAAAAAACGACCCGGCTGGATGGGAGTTGATTGCGAGCCCAAAGGCATCGGCGGGCTCGGTGTATGGGAGAGCGGCAAGTGCGTTTACTTCGGCGTCGATTCGGGGGATCCGGAGGACAAGGTAATCTCGGCAAGGGGTTACATCAGCAAGAAGCTGGCCGATGCCCTGCGGTTATCCCTGCAGAAATACAAGGGCAAGACGAGAATAGTTTTCCTGCATCACCACCCGTTCACCAATGGGTTATTCACCAGGTTGAACGGCTCCGGCCGGTTGCTGAAGGCGCTCGACGGAAACTGCGAGCTGACCCTGTTCGGCCACGAACACGAATACGGAATCTGGTGGAACAAGGGCGGCGTGCCGCTCATCGTCTCCTCGCACAAGTCCACCGACAGAGTCCTCGGCGGCCAGTTGATGACCACCGTCATCGAAATCAAAAACGCCGGCACCGCGAATCCGTCCTTCTGGCACAGGCTCGAACTTCTGTAAGGTTTGTGTTCTTCTTTTCTCGTTAAAAACGACTTCGAATTTATTGTCGCGCAGACCGCTCGAAGAGTGAGGAGAATTCCTATGACCTGTACGGCAAGTGGGCTACAGCGTTTGTACACCTTGAATAACGGGAAAAAGAGGTTACATTTATAGTAGGAGGTTTGATGGTTTCACATGGAACCAAAATTGTAGTTGCTCTTGTCGCGATGAATCTGGGTTTGTTGGGTCTTTTCTTTGGATATGTTTATTCGGATAGTCCTTTGTGGGATGACAATATCAACTCTGAACAACTGGGCGAACCCGAAAAAAAAGTTGTTCAACAGCGGGATACCTCTGATTGCTTGAAGCAGAGGCGGCACTCGTTACATACGGAATTATTTAAAATGAGGAGCGCGGCTCTTTGCAACTCCATGTGTAATAACAAGGTTAACAAGTACAAACAAATGCTGGAAGACGTTCAACTCTGGTGCAATCCATCTTGTCAGAATGAACTCAGCGAGTGCAAACGACTGGCAGATGATCTCCGGTCGAACCAATATGGTGATCCGGGTATCGGCAGTACATTGCTGGTTTTCGAACGGCCCCGTCACCTTTCGTATTATCCGTAGGCTAACCTGCATAATTCGCCAGCCTGCCGGTAAAATCGCGTATCCCGCGCCGTCTTTGGCCGTGCTCGACTCTCAGTCGTCGATGCATCGACGGATGCGCCTG
>JAUVAN010000455.1 GCA_030591725.1 Deltaproteobacteria bacterium | reverse complement strand
CAGCCGTTTGTTCCGAGGCGCGCTGCGCGCACCGAGGGACAAATCGGCGGCTCAGCCGGGCATTCCCAGGCGTGCGCAGCGCGCCTGGGAATGTCAGCGTAACCTGCGGGCGGCCCTGGCGGGGGCCTTGCCGTAGGCAGGTGCCTAGTCCCAGGCCGCGCACCTTCTGCAAGGCCCGTGACCAGGTCGATCCGTCAGGTTCACCCACTTGTTAGCCGTTGGCCTCGCCAGTTGGCCAGAGTTGGCCCCACACTGGACGAGACCAGATCAAGCTGACCGTTCATGATTGCCGCATCGCTTCCTTCGCCTTCGGGGAATCCGCAGGGATCATCCCCGGCGCTTGGCATGAAGCCTGTTTTCCGCACGTCAAGAATGCCCTTTTCGTGAATATCTCCAACCGTTCACTGGCCGTAGGATGAAGTCGGGATCTCCAGTAGTTCAAGGACCATGCGCTGGACATCATTCAACGGATCCCAGAACGTCTTGATCGATCGACCGTTCTCGAAGAGCCGATGGTGCCGGAGCGATCCGAACAGACCCAAGATCTTGTCCGCCGTGGGTGCTCGACACTTGCGTTCCTCCGGGTACAAGGGAATGGAGGTAAGGCCCCGCGCTTTCATGGCCTCGCGGACCTGTCGTTCGATGAGCGCGTGTACCGTCACCGCGATGAAGTAGAGGAAGAGGTATGCCTCGATCCGCTCGGGTGTTTTGAAGTTCACCGGTACAACCCTGGCAGCGGTCTTGAGCTGCTCGTGACGCTTCTCGACGAAGGGTTGGTACTTGTAGATTGACAGGATCTCCAGCGGTGACATCTGTTCCGCGGGAAGGTCGGTGATCAGGGGGAAGATCCCGTCCGCGGTAGCGGAAGCCTTGATGGCCTCGGCATCCAATGTGACCACTGGCCGGTAGATCGTCTTGACGATGCGTGTGTAACGGGTGTCTTTGCCTGGCCGGCCTGGCCCCTTCTGCTTGTAGGTCTCCTGCGCGTGGCTTTCGACCCTCACCTTCACCCAGAGACGCGTTGCGGTCTGGTCAAGAATCTCATCCGCTGCGGCCTGGACCTGTTCGCGCGTTTTGAGCTTTCGCTTGCCAGCCCGCTCACCTAGGCGGTGGAGATCCTGCCGGGCCGCCTGGATCAGGTCGTCGCGCCAACGCTCGTCGCGCTTCCATTTCTCCGAGCTGCGATACCAGATGATGCGATAGCCCTCGGAGCTCATCGCCGGATCCTCCACGGCCTCGAAGTGCTCGGGTGGACTGTGCTTGCGCCGCAGATGAGGGCGATCCCAGATGAGCTGCCAGTCCACCGGGTTGTGCAGGATCCACTCCTTGAAGCGTTCGTCCTCTTTCCTTGTGCGCGGCAGCACGGTGATGAAGTGGCCGCCATTGCCGCAGATGTGCGCCATCTTGTCCCGGGAGCACAGCTTGCAGTCCGCCACGTAGATGAACTTTGGGCTATTGACGATCTTGACGAGCGAGTTCCAGATTTCGCGGTGGGTCGTATCGTCGTTCGTGTTTCCATCGTACACATTGTAGTGCACCGGCACCGCCCCATCGTCGGTGATCGTCAGCGACCAAACGAGCTGCTTTAGATCGGGCCGGTGATCCTTGTTGTGGCCGTGGACGATGCGCCGGCGGCCGCGGCCGTCCTGACGGGCGACTCTCTCGCGGTACTCCCCCGCGAAGGTAATGCTGGTCGAGTCGTTGTGGAGCCGCTTCAGGTCGATGCCGAACTCCTCCACCATATGGATGATGAACCGCGTGACCAGGGTCCGCCGGTCGGCCAGGAACAGCTTGTCCAGGGTCCGCCCCAGGCGGTCGTCGTTGATCAGGAGGATCTGGTCGGGCAAGAGCTCCAACCGTCCCGGGTCGAACTGGCGCGCCCACTCCGGCACGCCGTAGAGCGGGTGACGTGAGAGCGTGAAGTTGCGCACCAGGAGCATGGCGCTGTCCACCAGCGGTAGCTTGAGACGGGCGTCGGGTGTCCCGAGGAGTTCATCGAGGAACACACGCACCCGCAAACAGCCGAGGAAGGGTTGAATGATCGGGAGACCTCCAATGCGGAGCGACTCGAGATCAAGTTCGTCAGTCACTGTCTTCCCTCCCACCGGATAGTATCGATAGCCGTGAGAAAGTGTTTGACTTCCGCGATAGCCTACCGTATACATACCGCAGGAGGTTGTCAAGACGAATTATGTCGCGCGAACATATGACCCGCAGGCAGGAAGAGGCGCTCAGGCGCCAGGAGGAGAGGTACGAGGAGGCGAAGGCCGAGATCGAGGATCTTGGCTTTGTCTTACAAGGTTCGATTGCCAAGAGATGGATGGAGTGCGGCAATCGGACATGTCGTTGCCACGAAGATCCCGAAGCACGCCACGGCCCCTACTATCAGTGGACTTGGAAGGCCGCCGGCAAGACCCGCTCCGTGTACCTGAGCAAGGAACAAGTCATCCTGTGCAGAAAGTGGATCCAGAACAATCGGCAACTCAATAAGATTGTCAGCCGCCTGCGCCGCATCTCGCTACGTGCTGCGCGGTCCTACGAAATTCGGGAATAATGGCTTCTCCGACGTGCGGAAAACAGGCTCCACGGGTGCCCTCCAGCGTGGAACTCACGT
>JAUVAN010000137.1 GCA_030591725.1 Deltaproteobacteria bacterium | reverse complement strand
CCATGCGATATCGTTGCAATCGACGAAGAGCGTTTCGCCGTGGCCATGTCCGTCTTCGCCGATGGTGAGCAGGACTACAAGGACGGGATGTACATAGTCTACGTCAACATCAATCCTGTTGAGTGAAGCGGCATCTAACGGATTAAACGCCTATCTCAGCAGGCGCTCTTGCGCGCGACCCGAATTGTTCTATCATCGATCGCAATAACCCCATCCCGGCTTTAACAGGAGAGAACATGGGCATAGCTTCACTCGTGATAGGAATAATCGCCCTGGTTGTCGGGGCCTTTCCTTTTTGCGGAACGTGGGCCCTGGTCCCGGCGATCATCGGGCTCATTTTGGGGATCGTCGATCTGGTGATCAAGTCCAGGTCGGGCAAACCGAAGGGCACGGCCATCGCCGGGGTCATCCTCAATCCGCTGGCGATAATTGCGATCATTATCTGGTGGGTGCTGATGCTCTCACAGGGAGAGATGTACGATCCGCAAGGCTCCTGGCAGCAGATTCCCGGACAGCAGATTCCCGGACAGCAGGTTCCCGGACAGCCGATGCAGCCCATGGAACCCATGCAACCGATGCAACCCATGGAGCCCATGGAACCGGTCCAGCCTCAACCCCAGCCGTGACCACTCCACGCCTGAACCCGAGGGGAGTTCATCTCGCGTTGCTGGTGGTCGTCATGAGCGCGTGGGTCACGGTTCTTCTCGGCGATATCATCTCCTTCCTGACCGCGTGTCCGTACACCGAACTGACCGGTGAACCGTGCGCCCTTTGCGGAACCACCACCGCAGCAGCGGCCCTGCTCGCCGGAGATATCGGAAGGAGCATCGCCGTCAACCCGTTGGCCCTCGGCCTGATGCCGCTGGCCGTCAGCCAGCCCGTCTACCGCCTGATGAGAGTGATCAAACCGCGATTTCTGATTGTTGAGGAGATCATAGTGACGGGATCCGGACTGGTACTGTTAGCCGCGATGCTCTGCATGTGAGCGAAGTGAATAGCTGTCATCACGAATAGCTTGACGCAGCCCCCTCCTTCAGATACGAAGGCTCTCTTCGCCAAGGCGGGGTATTTTCGTCGGCGAGTTACTCCTTGCTCCGGACCGAGATCCGGGGCTGGACCCGTAAGGAGGCATCATGAGCAACGTTCTGCCCAAACACAGGGCGCGCGAGTACGAAACCATCTTCATTCTGCACCCGGAGTCGGGCGCCGCCGTGATCGACAAGGTGGCCGACCGGTGCCAGGAAGTGATCACTCGACTCGAGGGCAAGCTTCTGCGCGCCGAGAACTGGGGTAATCGCCGCCTGGCCTACCCTGTCAGAAAGAACCCCAAGGGGATCTACATCTACCTGCGCTACCTGGGCTACCAGGACATGGTGCACGAGCTCGAGCGAAACCTTCGCATGCTCGACACAGTGATCAAGTACCTCACGGTCAAGGTTGATGAGGACGTGGATCCGGAGGCGAGGCCCGTGCTCAAGGAGGAGATCTCGTTCGTGCCGAGGCACGAGGAGCCCGAACCCTACGTCGCCAAGACCGAGGAAAAGGCCACGGAAACGAAGCCCGAACCCGAAGTCGCCAAGACCGAGGAAAAGGCCACGGAAACGAAGCCCGAACCCGAAGTCGCCAAGACCGAGGAAAAGGCCACGGAAACGAAGCCCGAACCCGAAGTCGCCGAAGTCGAGAAAAAAGATGACGACAAGCCGGCCGAGCAAGACTCCGCCGATGAGGATTCCAAGTAGGAGGACCATATGTCCGAGCAATACGATGATGATAAAAAGGGCAAAGGGGAACCCAGGCGTCGTGGCGGCGGCGGAGGTTTCCGGCGGCGCCGAGTATGTAAGTTCTGTGCCGACAGCACCCTCAAGATTGATTACAAGGACGCGCAGTCAATTCGTTACTTCATGACCGAGCGAGGCAAGATCGTGCCGCGCCGAATTTCCGGGACGTGCGCAAAGCATCAACGCCAGGTTTGCCTTGCCATCAAACGGGCGCGCAATATCGCTCTTATGCCCTTTACGGCACCGAAATAGGAGGGCGTCATGAAGGTCATACTACGCGAAGACGTACCTCATCTCGGCGACTCCGGGACCGTCGTGAACGTCAAACCGGGATACGCACGCAACTACCTGATTCCACAGGGTCTGGCCGCCCAGGCTACATCTCGCAATATCAAGTTGAGCGAGCATATGCTCCGGGAGATCCAGAAGCAGATCGATGCGGAGAATGCGCGGGTGGAAGAGGTCAAGGCGAGGATCCAGAATGTCAGCGTCACGGTCACAAAGGCTGCGGGCGACAACGAAAAACTCTTCGGATCGGTCACCACCAAGGATATTGCTTCCGCGCTGGCCGAGGAAGGCGTTACCCTGGATCGACGCCGCATTGTGATTGAGGAGCCGATCAAGTCCCTGGGCGTGTACACGGTCACTGCCAAGTTGCGTGGCGGAGTGAACGCCGATCTCAAGGTCTGGGTCGTCAAGGAATAAACGCCCGCTGGTACTCTGGAAAAGGGGGGCCGCATGAACAAGCCCTCGAGCGCGAGTAAGGAAGGATCCGGCATTCAGCCCCCGTCGGGCGGGCGGGTTCCTCCGTACAGCAAGGAGGCCGAATCGGCGGTGATCGGCTGTATCCTGCTCAACAACCAGGCGCTCAACCTGGTGCAGGAAATCGTCAAAAAAGAAGATTTCTACGTCGAGGTTCACTCAAGGATTTACGGGGCCATCCAGGATCTTTCCCTCAAGGGTCTCCCGGTGGACCACGTGACCCTCGGCAACGAATTGCTGAAGGCAGGCGATCTCGAGAAGATCGGCGGGCCGATGGCCCTGAACGACCTGACTACCAGCGTGGCCACTGTCGCCAATGTCGAGCACTACGCGCGCATCGTCAAATCCAAGGCGGCGGTGAGGCGCATGATATACGCGGCCCAGCAGGTTGTGGCCGACGGCTTCGGGGATCACGAGGAAGCAGACGACTATATCGACGCGGCGGAGAAGGCCATCTTCAACGCGTCCCAGTTCCGGATCGGCGAGGGCTACGCCCACATATCCCAGGTGCTCAACACAACCTTCGAGGACATGGAGAAGGCATCGCTGCGCAAGGGAGACGTGACGGGCATGCCCAGCGGTTTCCGCGAGCTGGACAAGATGACAGCAGGGTTCCAGCCTTCCGATCTGATCATCGTGGCGGGACGCCCGGCCATGGGCAAGACCGCCCTGGCGTTGAACATGGCGTTCAACGGCGCGAGGGAAACCGGAAAGCCGGCGATCGTTTTTTCCCTCGAGATGACCAAGGAGCAGCTGGTTCGAAGGATCCTTTCTTCGGAGGGCCGGGTGGACGCATCAAGGATGCGCGCGCCGAGCAAACTCAAGCCCGAGGACTGGCGAAAGCTCATGGAAGCGGCCAGCGTCCTGCACAACGTGCCCATTTTCCTGGACGACACCTCTCCAATGAGCCCGATCGAGATCCGCGCAAAGGCCCGGCGCCTGATGGCCGAGAAGGGGCTCGGCCTTGTCATCGTGGACTATCTTCAGCTCATGCAGTCGGGGGGAAAAAGAAAGGACAACCGGGAGCAGGAGATCTCGGAGATATCACGAACCTTGAAAAATCTTGCCAAGGAGATCAACGTTCCCGTCATCGCCCTGTCCCAGTTGAATCGCGGTGTGGAGGGGCGGCCGGACAAGCGCCCCATGATGTTCGACCTGCGGGAATCGGGAGCCATCGAGCAGGATGCCGACCTCATCATGTTTGTGTATCGCGACGAGGTGTACGACGACAATACGAATGAACCCGGTGTCGCGGAGATCATAGTTGGAAAGCAACGCTCCGGACCCACGGGAAAGGTGAAGCTTCGTTTCAACAATATCTATACGCGCTTCGACAATCTGGCCCACGGGGATGCCCCTCCCGAGTTTTCCGATGAGGGTTCGTCTGGTACGGGAAAGCCCGGCGACTACTGAAAAGCCGGGATGGGGTCCAGGAGGCGCTTTAGCCGCGCCTCGTCCAACCTGAGCATCAGCGTCTTCTCCCTGGTAACGATCACTGCACCGGGGGCGGCGCCTCTCGGCTTGCGGACGTACTTGCGGCGGGTATACGTCACCTCCACGTCGTCCTCGCCTTTCGCTTGCGAAAAATGGACCGCCAGGTGCGCAGCGTCCACCAGCACGTCGGGTGTTGGATCCTCGCCCCTGCCCATGGGGACTACCACGTGGCTGCCCACGCGCCCGCGAACGTGAAGCCACAAGTCGTTCGGTGCGGCATGCCTCAACGTCAGGGCATCGTTATCGGCCGCGCTCCGGCCCACGCGGGCAATTTTCCCCGCGACGATATGCACCGTCCTGTACGGCAGGCGCTCCGGAGCAGCGCCGCTTTTTTTTGCCTCTCGTGCGGCCAGATCCGGGAAGCGTTTTTCCAGATCCCTTTGCATTTCATCGAGGAGATCTTCAGTACCCCCCAAAATCCGCTCGACCAGCAGATCGATCTGCGCGAGCTGTCCGGTTGCCTCCTCGTGCCTTTCCCGGATCCGGGGTGTGGCGCGACCCAGCCGCTTCGACCGCTTGAAGAGGCGCTCCATGTTGGAGACCGCATCGATGGAGGGATCCAGGGGCACCACCACTTCGTTGCCCTCGAAATCGGTGGCCTCGATCTGTGAGTCACCCCGCTGCACGCGGCCGAGATTGGCCTGTATGAGAAATGCCCGGCCTCGAAGGGCATCTGCCTCTTGTGCTCGCGCCCTGTCCTCATCCAGGTTGCCAAGAAGTCGTTTCAGACGCCGCCTTGCGGTCCGGGCCATGCGGGTGACCACGCGTCTCTTCTTTTCCAGGGCGGCATCGGATTCCCGATCCAGGTAGTAATCCTCGATCCGGCGCTCGATGTCGGCATCGTCCTCGAATCTGGAAGGTCTCGTATCCGTATTCGCCCTTCGCAGCGGCTCCACGTAGGACTTCCCAGGCACGAGCGCGCGCTTGTGAGATCGGTTCGAGTAGAACGAGCCTGCGATAAGCCCGTCTGGACCGATCCAGAACATGTTCCCGTGTCGCGAGGTGAGCTCGCAGATGAGCGTTCCTCTCGTGTGGAAATCGATCGCTACCACCCTGTCATCGTTTATCTGTCGCACGGCCCCGATCACCGCACCAATCGCGTGACCTCTCAGCAACATCACGAAAGGGTGGGGTCGCGGCGCAGAGCGCGGCTTTCGCGCGATCCGGCCGATCCGCGACGAGAACCGGTCAGTGACGAACTGCAGGTAGTGGTTGCTTCCCGGTGTTCGCAACTCGAGAACCAGCCGGTCGGACTCGGCGGGGGACAGGGCGCTTCGAATGATGCCACCCACGAGATCGTCTTGCCATCTCGCCGCCACCAGACCGATTTCACCCGCGGTAAGGCTCATCCTTCATCACCTGTCTTTCTTGTCCCGCGAAACAATACACTATTTTCATTCCTTGTGGAGAGCGTGGGACATGGATAAAATCAGACAATGAACCAGCCGCGAATTCTGGTTGTCCACAGGCGCTCCACCTACACGGAAACGGTGTCCATGGGCGCGTTCGAGCCGTTCAGGGTCATGATGAACCAGGGGGATCCCCTCGTGACCAACTTCATCGCCGCTCACGACGACCACGAAAAAGCCATGGCTTCCATCCGTCGCGCTCTGAGCGATCGCCAGCTGAACTTCACCTGGAGATATAATCTCGTGGGAATCGATCCTGATCAGTTCGACCTGGTCGTCACCGTGGGCGGCGACGGCACCGTGCTTCACGCGTCTCACTCCATCGGCGACACGCCGGTGCTGGCCATCAACTCATCGCCCCACACATCGGTGGGATATTTCACCGCCGGAGAGGCAGCCGATTTTGGTGAGATCCTCGACAAGGCGCTTGACGGAAGCCTCGTTTCAACCCGTCTGTTTCGGATGGAGGTCAGGGTAAACGGTGAGGTGGTGAACAACCGCGTGCTAAACGACGTGCTGTTTTCTCACGACTGTCCGGCTTCCACTACCAGGTATCTCCTGACGCACGGCGATCTACAAGAGGAGCAGATGTCCTCCGGAGTATGGATCTCCACGGCCACGGGATCCACGGCCGCAATTCGGGCTGCCGGGGGAAAATCCATGCGTGCGGGATCCCGCAGATTGCAGTTCGCGGTTCGCGAGCCGGGGCCTTCCGGCGGCGCGCTCGATCTCGGTCGCGCTACCCTTGTTCGCGGGTTCGTGCGCAAGCAGGAAACCCTTACCATCAGGTCGAAAACCTCGGCGGCCCGGCTGTACATCGACGGGCCCCACGTGGCCATACCTGTCGACTTCGGCGATATTGTTACATTTTCCGGCGGCTTACAGCCAATCAACCTCCTGGGTCACAGATCGCAAAAAAATCCTTGATTGACGGCCGTTTACGAGTAAAATACCGCTCCTGTTTCCCGGGAAATTTGTCCGGGCTCATAGCGCCGACCAAAGCGCCGTTTAAGGAAGTGCAATCATGTATGCGGTCATCGCAACAGGTGGAAAGCAATATCGGGTCAGCGAGGGCGACGAGTTTCGTGTGGAAAAACTCGCGGGCTCGGTAGGTGACAAGTTAGTCTTCGATCGGGTACTGATGCTCGGCGATGGGAAAAAGTCGAAGATCGGAAAACCGATCATCGCCAAGGCAAAGGTGGAGGTAGAGATCCTCGCACAATCCCGCGCCAAGAAGATCATTGTCTTCAAGTTCAAGAAGCGCAAGAAGTACCGTCGCAAGCAGGGACACCGACAACCCTTCACGCAGCTGTGCGTCACGAAGATAAAAGCCTAGGGGCACCACAGAACAATATTATTGTTCCGCGGCATCTAAGGAGAGTTCGATGGCACATAAAAAAGGACAGGGATCGACCAGGAACGGCCGCGATACCGCAGGCAAGCGGCTGGGCATCAAGAAGTTCGCCGGGCAGAAGGTCATCCCCGGCAACATCCTCGTTCGGCAGCGCGGAACTACTTTCCATCCCGGCAAGGGTGTCGGCGTGGGACGCGACTACACACTCTTCGCGATCGATGAAGGTCTGGTTACCTTCATCAAACGTCAGAATCGCCAATACGTAGAAGTTGTTCCCGCCACCGTCAACTAAGCTCGGTACCCAGGTGGGCCCAGTCTCCCAAGAAATCTATCTGGACAACGCAGCAACTACAAAGCCGTGGTCGCAGGTTCGCGAAGCCGTCACGAATGCGATGGATTCCGGCTTCGGTAACGCATCGTCCCTGCACAAGAGAGGACTCGACGCCGCGCGGCAGATCGCACAGGCTGCGGATCACGTCAGGGATCTCGCGGGATCTCGGGAGTGGATGGTCGTGTTCACGTCCGGCGGTTCCGAATCGATCACGACAGCCGTGCTCGGAACTGTGCCCAGAGGTAAACGGGACACGGTGATCACCAGCACTGTGGAGCACGCAGCGGTGCAGGACGCATGCAAGCTCGTCGAGCAACGGGGTGGACGTGCTGTGGAATTGTCGGCTGGGGCCGGTGGGGTAGTTGATCCGGACGACTTCGCGGCCACCGCCGACGAGAGGACTGCGCTGGTTTCCCTGGTTCATGTTGCAAGCGAAATGGGAACCGTTCAGCCCGTGGAGCAGATTGCCCGACTGGTCAAGAGAGCAGCCCCCCGGTGCCGCGTTCATGTCGACGCGGTGCAGGCGGCGGCGCAACTGGACATTCTTGATTACTCCGGCGCTGTCGACATGGTGTCGATATCCGCGCACAAGATTCACGGCCCCCAGGGTGTGGGGGCGTTGCTGCTTCGCCCCAACGTTGTGCCGAGGCAACTCATGTGCGGGGGGGATCAGCAGGAGGGGGTAAGACCGGGGACCCTCAACCTCCCGGGGATCGTGGGGTTCGGAGTCGCCGCAGCGCTGACGAAAGAGCGCAGGCAGAAGACGGTCGCGCGGATGGCAAGTCAGACGCAGGAGCTGATTCGTCGAGTTGTGGGGGAGGTAAGCGGGGTGAGACTTCTGGGCGACCGGCAGGCGCGCGCGCCGGGACTGGTGGTGTTGGCCGTGGAGGGAGTTCGCTCGCAGGTTCTGCTGCACGCTCTGGAGATGCGCGGCGTGCTGGCCTCATCCAGCTCGGCTTGCCATTCCACAAGAACCCGGCCGCCCCGTTGTCTGACTGACGCCGGTCTCCGGTCGAGCGAGGGTGTGGTTCGTTTCAGCCTCGGCCCCGACACTTCGGACGCGCAAATCGAAACAGCCGCCGCGGCGATGGTCCAATCCGTGATCACCATTCGCGAGGGGAGGACTCGATGTTCATAGGGCACGGCGTGGTGTTGCGCGTGGGGGAGCTCTTTCTCAAGGGAAAGAACCGCTACATCTTCGAGCAAGCGCTGGAGAGAAACGTTCGACGGGCGCTCGAAGGACGAGACGATGTTCAGGTGAAGCCCGTTCATGGAAGGATATTCGTGCTAGGAGCGGCGGACGAAGATCTTCTCGGGCGCCTGCGATGGGTGTTTGGCATTTCGTCCATGTCCACCGCAGTATTTTGCGAAAAGAGTATCGAGGAGATCACCGCACACGCCGTCAAGATGGGGAAAGACCATCCCGCGCGCGCCGGAGACACGTTTCGCATCGCGGCGAGGCGTTCCGACAAGAACTTCGATCACAACTCCACAGAGATCGGACGGATCGTGGGCGCCGCCGTTGCGGAAGCGACCGGTCTGGGCGTGGACCTGGAGCGACCGACCTTGAGAATAGGCGTGGAAGTGGGCGTTTCCTGGACCTTCCTGTGGACCGAGCAGCGCCCGGGGCCGGGTGGGCTCCCCGTGGGAACATCGGGTCGCGCGACCCTGCTTCTCTCAGGGGGAATAGATTCCCCGGTGGCGGGCCATCTCCTGCAGAAGCGGGGACTCGAGCTCGTCGGTGTCTATTTTCACGCATTCCCCTACACCGGCGACGGCGCAAAGAACAAGGTGATCGATCTGTCGCGCGCCCTGGCGCGGAGGCAGAAAGGGTTTCGGCTCTACGTGGTGCCGTTCACCGAGATACAGGAGTTGCTGCGTGACAGGGCGGACGCGGCATACCTGGTCCTGCTCTACCGGCGGGCCATGATACGGATCGCGCAGAAAATCGCCGGACGTGAGAGAATCACCGCGCTGGCCACGGGCGAGAGCCTCGGTCAGGTTGCGAGCCAGACGCTCACGAACCTCGGCGTCGTCCAGGATGTCGCGACCATGCCCATCCTTCGGCCGCTCATCGGTTTTGACAAGGCCGAGACCATCGAGCTGGCCAGGAAGATCGGCACGTACGAGATCTCCATCCTGCCCCACGATGATTGCTGCTCTCTCTTTGTGCCCAAGCACCCCGAAACGAAGGGTCACATCCCAAAGGCGACCGCCATGGAAGCCGGGATAGACTTGCAACCACTTCTTGAAAAAGCTTTCGAAACCGCCGAACTGCTGAAGATCTGACCCCATCCCGGCCTTCCCCTGCGAGGGGAAGGGGAAGATGATGGCGACCGGCTTTAATCGGTCTGGGGCTGCTGCACATAGGGCACAAGCACATAGGGCACATAGGCCGCATTAAGATGTGTCACAGTTGACATAATAGAACATGGGCGACAAAGTTGCCCCTCCTGAAGGTATTATATCGTAAGATGAGGTGAGAGACAGTCGAATTTTCGGCTCAGGCAGCTCGGCCAGCTAAAGAGACCCGCCCATTAACGCAGTTTTCACGGTGAGGATGGATCT
>JAUVAN010000373.1 GCA_030591725.1 Deltaproteobacteria bacterium | reverse complement strand
TAGCATGAAACACCGTACCGAGCCCGTAAAAAAGTTGCTTAATCAAGGAGGTCAAAATGGAAGCCATTAGTTACGTCAACATTTTTGAAACCAAAGGCATCGAATATCTCGTCGTCATCTCCTTCATGATCAGTTTCTTGTTCTTCGTACGCATGCTCCTCTTCTCGGACACACCTGAAGCGCAGGTACAACTCGAGACCTCAGGCGACGTCATCAACGCGACGTTCCTCTGCCGCGCAGATCACGAGTGCCCCTACAAGAAGCCGATGGAGGAAGAAGAAGAAATCGCCATGGCCTCAGGAGGCTGACAACTGCTTCTCCAATTTAGAGGGCGACCCAAAAGGGTCGCCTTTTTTTTGGCGTAACTCGGAGCACTTTGTATGACGTCGGCTTGGTTTTCGCATCATTCTTTCAAAGCAGTCCAAGGGTAAATGCCTAGCCCGTATTTCTCACCGATCTCGTAGCGAGACGGCTGAGACGCCGCAGTAGACATTGGTGAGAAGTTCGGGCTAGGACCATTCTGAGGTCAACTGCGGAATGGTCTTGACTATTCCGCGGTAACATTCATAATGGTCCAATGAAGAATCAGGCGCGTCTGTACCGGCGCATCCTCTCCGACCATCTTTCCAGCTACCGCCAAATGGCCTGTGTCAGTGGTCCACGGCAGGTTGGAAAGACGACTACGTGCTCCGATCTCAGTGAGGTCTACCTGGATTGGGACAACGAGGATCACCGTGAGATCATCCTCAAGGGTCCAGCGTCCGTCGCAACCTATGCCGGTTTGGACTTGGTGTCGAGCGGGCCCATCATTCTGGCCCTCGACGAGCTTCACAAATACCATCGCTGGAAGTCTTTCCTCAAGGGGTTCTTCGATACCTATGAGGCCCGCGTCCGCATCATCGTGACGGGCTCGTCAAGGCTCGAGGTTTATCGGCGTGGCGGTGACAGTTTGATGGGACGGTACTTCAGTTTTCGCATGCACCCCTTCAGTTTGGCTGAATTGATTCGTCCTGAACCCAGCGAAGGCCCTGTTTCCCCGCCTGCACCAATTCAGACTGAGGACTGGAACGCTCTCCTGGTACACGGTGGGTATCCCGAGCCCTTTGTTACCCGTGATCCGCGTTTCACACGCCGGTGGCAGCGGTCTCGTATGACCCAACTCCTCAGGGAAGATGTTCGTGACTTGACCCGAGTTCAGCAGATCGACCAACTCGTTATGCTCGGAAGGTTGCTCGCCCAAAGAAGCGGTCAGCAACTCGTATATTCCTCGCTTGCACGTGCCGTACGCGTCAGCGAGAACACCATCCGCTCCTGGATAACGACCCTGGCCTCGCTTCATTTCGGCTTCCTGGTGCGGCCCTGGCACAAGAACGTCTCCAGGTCCCTGCGCAAAGAGCCCAAGTGGTTCCTCAGGGACTGGTCCGGTATCGAAGATGTCGGTGGGCGGGCGGAAACTCTATGTGCGTGCCATTTGCTGAAGGCGGTCGAGGGATGGACTGATCAGGGAATTGGCGAATTCGAGCTTTTCTACGTGCGGGACAAACAGAAACGCGAAGTGGATTTTCTCGTGGTACGCGACGGGCAGCCCTGGTTCCTCGTCGAAGCAAAGCACAGCGATACCCGGCTTTCTCCCTCCCTGGCCTATTTCAGGGATCAGCTCGATTGCCCGCACGCTTTTCAGGTGGTCGTCACTGCCGATTACGTCGACAGCGATGTATTCTCATATGAACGACCCGTCGTCACCCCGTTTCGCACTCTCTTCTCCCAATTGCTCTGAGCTTTGTACCTAACGCGGAGCCGGACGGGAAGCAATTGAACCGCCAAGACGCAAAGACCGCGAAGGGGACGCGGAGAGAATGAGAACAAACCACGAAGGACACAAAGGAAAAGCCACAAAAAGGCACAAAAATGAAGAAACAAAACCTCCCCCTGTGTTTCCTTTGCGCTCTTTGCGCCTTTGCGAGAGAAATATCTTCCTCCGTTGGCCCTCTACGGCACAGTGTTCGACCAGATATCGGTATCCCCGCTCTCGAAACCGTCGCAGAAGAGGTGGTCCAGGACGATCGTCGTCGGATCGGCGCCCCCGCCGACATCCGGGTCGTCGGTCAGCAGATCGCCGAGCTGATAACAGCTCAGGGTCGCCTGTGAGGTCATGGAGCAGCCGTTGCCGGCTATCACGTCCCAGGTGATGGTCACGGTCTCTCCGGCCTCGAGGGCGCCCAGGCCGACGATCAGCTCGGGGTGGCCGGGACTGACGGATTCGTTGATCAGGATGCCTCGAGAAGCGATCAACGAGTCCGGGATGAAGACACCATTGTCCGGGATCGGCACGGTGAAGAGGGCGGAAGCGCAGCCGCAGTCACCGGTGCCCTCGAGGGTCGCGGTGTAGCGGAAGGTGTCGCCATAGGATGGGCCGGGTGGGGAGAGGTCGATCTCAAGCGCATCGACCAGGCTCGCGGTGGCTGACACCGTGGGCGCCGCCGACAGGAAGCCGGAGTACTCCACGACGCCCACGTTCGAATCGTCGGCGTTGTCCCAGATGTTGTTGTCGTTGGTCGTTGTGTCGGTCGTGCCCCACCAGTTGGAATGCGCCGCAACCGAGTCGCCGGATACGAATCCGTTGTGGAAATCGAAACCGCTGATGGTGCCGTTGCCCATCATGGTGTTGAGGCCGGGCGAAGGGATATCTCCGCCGCCGTAATCGGGGGGAATATCCCCCCAGCCCCACTGAGACTGCGAGACGCCATGTCCGCCGTTGTTGATGATCGTATTGCACGCAACCTGGACATAGGAGGAGGGCAAAGGGAAGTCATCCGTGTCGATGCCGAGACCATCGCCAAGATTGCCGTCGATCATATTGTCGAGGATGTCGATGTCGCTGTCGGTGAACGAGGTCTGGTAGGAGGCCCTGAAATAGATTCCGTCGTCGCTGCTATTGGTGATCGTATTGCCCTGAATGGTTACCGAGAGGCCAATCTCGGTGGAGCCGAACTCGGTCAGACTGATGTCGATGCCGTCATCGGCGCCGGTGATGGTGTTGCCCGTGACCGTCAGGTTGAGGTGGTCGCCGACGAGATAGCTCAGGTACGATGTCGCCTCCAGCTCGATGCCGTCGTCAACACCCGCGGCGCCGAAGGTGATGGTGTTGTTGGAGATCGTCCAGTCGACGGAAATCGAGTGTCCGTCGCTGAACGAGGTCATCTCCAGGTAGATACCGGCATCTCCAGGGTTTGTGATGGTATTGCCCGCGATGGTCATGTCCGATGCAAAGTTGCCGTTATTGAGGCTGTCAAAGTAGAAATACATACCCTCGTCACCGGGGTCGGTGATGGTGTTGTTGAGGATGGTCGGCGAGAAGGTCACGGTGTCGGTGGAGCTGGACAGGCTCATAGAGTAGACATCTACGTAGATACTTTCGCTACTCGACCCGGAGAAGGTGTTGTTGTTGATCAGCGGCGCCACCGTGGGGCCGTGCCCAGCGCTGGGGTCTATATATAGGTAGATGTCGGTCCCCGATCCCGTGGCGTTGTTGCCGGCGATCGTCGGGGAGACGGTGCCGCTGAAACTGTAGGAGACACTGACGTTGATCAGGTTGTCGCAGTCGGTGAAGGTGTTACCGCGGATGGTCGGCGAGACGTCGGTCGGCGTACCGTCGTCGTTCAAAACGAGGTTGATGGCCTGACCCAGGTTGACGAAGGTATTGCCCGAGATCAGTGCGGTGAAGGACCGCGCCAGGGTGCCCTGATCCTCGATATTGATCCCATCGACGTTGGTGCTCGTGTTGCCCACGAAGACGTTGTCGCGGATCTCGGGCGCCATGGCCACCGACCCGACGAGGAAGTTCATCGCGGCGTCGCCAGTCAACCCGGTGTCGTGGTCGATCCGGAAGCCTGCCAAGGCCGTACCGACGCCCAGGGGCGTGTTGTCGTTGACAAAGGCGTCCGCCCCCGCGGGCGGGTCGATCACCCTGGAGTTCGGGTCGTTGGGGTCGCCGAAGAG
>JAUVAN010000463.1 GCA_030591725.1 Deltaproteobacteria bacterium | reverse complement strand
TTGAGTACCTGTTTGCATATTGATTATTCTGTACATAGCCTATCGTATTCGTGTAACCTCCGCCAATAGTTGAATAATCGGCCCTTCCATGCACGTAATTTGATCTTCCTCCACCTATCACACCGTATACTGGGTCACAGTGATTGCTGTAACCTCCACCGACGAAACCATAAACACCCGCTCGATTACTCCTACCACCGGCAACGGTAACCGCATCGCAGTCGGAAGGATAAGGGTGTTGTGCACATGAACTGTCGATACCACCGTAAACGCTTGGATAGGTTGCATCCTCATGAAGGTAGGCACTAAAGCCTGTAGACGAAAAATATCCATTTATGGCAAATTTTACCAGATCGGATGCCGGGCAGGCTTGTCCTGGTGTGGTAATGTTGTAGTCGACGCATACCTGATCTCCGTCGTCGTACATAATGGATTGACTTTCATGCTCAGGCCCTGGTTCTCTGATGATATACCAGTCATCGACTCCAAAAGAGTTCCCAGCAAACAAGCAAGAAAATACCATAACCATGAAAATTCTTGTTTCCATTTTTTTCTCCCCTCTTGAAACTTTCCCTGTGTACATGTGGTTTCCCAAAATCTGTACCGCACCCGGTTCTTTGGACACAAGTTAAGCACTAGGCCGCCTCGGCCAAGGCGTACTCGTAGCGCGCCTGAGCCGGGCTGCGGAATCCCATCTTCTCGATCAGCCACTCAGCATTGTATTGTTCAACGAATGTCTTTACGGCCACTCTCACTTCTTCGACGTTGCGGAAGATCCGCCCGTAAATTGCCTGCTCCTTCAGCGTGCGGTTGAATCGTTCAGCGACGCCATTTGTCTGTGGTTCTTCCACGAAGGCCCACGACGCTGTGATGCCCCAGTAGCGAATCTGCTTCCGGAAGTGATCCGAGATGTACTGCGATCCGTGGTCCATTCGCAGCGCCAGTCCGCGAGCTGCGTCACCGGCCACAGAACCGAAGTTCTTCTCGATGCCCATCCTCACTGGCTCCAGCGCGTTGAAGCGAGACCCATATTTGCAGACATGGCAACCAACGCATTCTGCGTTCCAATGCTCAACGGTCGAGAAGGCCCAGACCCAGCCATCATCAAGCGTAAATATTTTGGTGCCATCAGTGCCCCACATTACGTTTGGTTTGTCGGTGATGATCGTCCCATCATGCGTCTTCCCTTCACCCTTTCGGCTACGGTTCGGGGATAGCAGGTTGTTCTCGCGCATTACTCGGAGTACTCGTGTCTTGGACACCCGTATCTCATCCAGCACCCGAAGACGAGCGCGGACCTTGCGGTGCCCTTCACCAACGAACGGAGACCGATCAAGGTCGTGCCTGATCGCCTCTAGGAGCACCTCGTCCGAGATCTCTGGCATCGGTCCACGTCGCTTCGGCTTCGTGCATTCTGCGGCCCCTCTCGGTGCCTGAGCGTAGTACGTCGAGCGCGCCACGTCCCATACAAAACAGACGCGAGCTACGCCATAGGGATGGCCTGTCACCGGGGAGGTCGCCACGCTCATTTCCGCGACCTCCCTCTGGGAAAAGGGCCGTTGCCCTTCCTGCATCGTTTGTAGAGCAATTCGTTTTCCATGCTCAGCTCGCCAATACGCTTCATCGCGGCATCAAGCTCGGCCTGGACCGGGTCGTCTTTGCGAATTTTCAGACCCGCGTCTATGCTCGACAGCGCACGGTCTCGCCACTCTTCAAGTCTGTAAATCTCCACTCCAAATTCTCGAGACAGCTTGTCCAGCGACTCGCCACGAAACATGCGCAACACCACTTCTCGTTTTCGTGAAGAGGTCCAACGCTGACCCGGCGTGAGGGGACTGACGTCGGCGACCGCGTCGGCAGAAGCTCCGGTCGCCCTACGGGCTCCCTCCACTTCTGCCGACGCCACCCCCTTACCCCTCTGTCTCTTCGTTCCTCTTCTGCTCTTGTTCATCACAACCTCCTTGCCACCCCATTGTTATCCCAATTGGGTGTCCAAAGAAATCGGGGGCAGGTCAAAAGTATGCCATCGACAAGCCGCCCTGTCACCTCAATCACCTTATGTTTAAGGGCTCATCCTGTGCTATAAGAGATCCCATGGCAGGCGGATTCACCAAAGACGGAGCGGTTCAGGAACAGATCGACGCGAGCATCGCGGACGCGGTCTCGCAGGTCCGTCGACGCCTGCCCAAAGGCGAAAGCCTCGGTGCCTGTGAAATCTGCGGCGAGCCCATCCCCGAAAAACGCCGCCAGGCCATCCCAGGAGTCCGCCTCTGCCTCACCTGCCAACAAGAAGAAGACGCCCAACAAAAAATCGAAACCGGCTACAACCGCCGCGGCAGCAAGGGCAGCCAGCT
>JAUVAN010000032.1 GCA_030591725.1 Deltaproteobacteria bacterium | reverse complement strand
TGCCTGTCCGGTGCATTTCAACAAGAGCAGTGGCGTGCTGCTTGGCGGTCAATCGACCCTTGCCGACAAGATGAGCCCCCAGGGTCTCTTCGGGGATGGAGGACTCGGCGAATACCGACAGGCCGTTCAGAAAGTAGATTCTCTTCTCGGTCGTTCCGGACACGATTCTCAACCTGCAGGTTTTTGATTCGGCAAACAGTCCGTGGACGATGAGGGGCAACGGGTACTCCTCCAACTTGCCCAGTTCGGGAATCTCATCGACCTCGCTTCGTATCGTACGATCCTTTGGAACAGTCAGGTCTCCGAAAAGATCGTTTCCGGACAGGGCTGGTCTGGCGGATGGCTGAGGACTTGTAGCGGGCTTCGTGGCTTGCCTGACCTTTTCAAGGAGGTTCCTGACCTGAAAGGGTTTTTGCAGGTAGAACGAGACGTTGAGTTTGGACGCCTCCGCCATGAGATCTTTCAACTGAAGCACCGCGCTCATCATTATCACCGGAACGACTACGCCCCACGGGGTTTTCCTGAGTCGTTTCAGGACCTCTATTCCGCCGAGGCGGGGGAGGATAACGTCGAGCAGGATAATGTCAGGCCTCTCCTCTTGAGCCATTTTCAACCCCTCGAGACCGTCGACGGCTTCGAGTATTTCGTAGCCGTTGGACCCGAGGTAAAGAGTCACAACTTTTCTGACGTCTTCGTTGTCCTCCACAACAAGGATTCGTTTCACTGGATCTGGTTGATTCATGACAACCTCCATAATATGGTGTAAAGATTCAGCTGATCAATAACGAAACCCAAGAATGAGGATCTGATGGGCGCAAAAGTAGTTCAAACTGTGGCAAGCACATTTCTGATGGCCGGGATAGCCGTGTTGTTTTTTTGCTGTGGCCCCACCTGCCCCGAGGTCAAGAGTGCTCTGGACGATGAGGCGATCATTGGCGAGGACGTGGCCCGGGTCAACGCCTTCGTGGAGAAGCGCAAGGCGGCCATCGTCGAGGCGGGAAGCGGTCAGGTAGAAACCTTCCCGCTACAAAGACTGCAATTCTCGGTGACGGCGTATGAAATGGCCGTATGGGTTCAGGTCAGGATTATCAAGGTCTCTCCGAAATTTGAAGATTCTTCTGCGTACAAGGAGTACGCGTCGATTATCAACCAGATCAGGTGCGATCTCGACAAGGTGCTCGAAGATCCGGAGCACACGGTTTCAGATGTCACGGGCAGGAATCTTCGACGTTACAAGAAACGTGTCGATACCCTGTTTCGCAGGGAAGGCACGCTGACAAAGACCGAATTCGCCAGCTATCTGGAAGAGGGGATCGTCTCAGAGGATTAGCGGGCCGGCCAGGACAGATTGACCGATTCCATCTGACATTGTTTGTCGTCACAGAGGCTCAACTTCAGTTTCGCAGAAACTGATTTTGCTCCGGCAACAGCACTGTAAGGCACGGTGAAGACGACTGCCTTTTCGGCAAACTGGGTGGCGTCGCCCTTCTTGAACTTGGTCTTTTTCAAGGTAATACCGTCGGTGGGTTTGAGGGTGAGCTTCCAGGGATATAGCTTGTTGCAGTGGTACCCCTTGGTTCCGGTAACCGTGATAACGGCCGTTCGACTATCGCCGTCCCCAGATGTTTCGATCTTGATCTTGTAGAAGGAGCCGGCTTTATTGACAACCGCAGCGGATGTGGCCGACGCAGCCATGAGCAGAAGTAGAGACGCCCCGATTGTGATGATGATGAGTTTTCGATGGTTCTTCATTGTTGTAGTTTCCTTGTTCCAGACGTTCCTCTATTATGACGCGGGAAAACGGTTATTGTTACAAGCTTTTTTTGATATGGATCAAGTATCCGCAAAAACAACGCCGGATTGGACTACGGATGCCATCTATGAAGGTCGCCTGGTTCTTCGCCAGCCACAAAAGGGGTATCGATTTTCAGTTGATGCTCCGCTGCTCACCCGGTTCGCCTGTCTGGGAAAGCCGGCTGCGCGTTGCATCGACCTCGGGGCGGGGTGCGGTGTGGTCGGGTTGGGAATACTCGCGGCGGGAGGCGCCCATAAACTCACCTCGGTTGAAGTGCAGGAGGGTCTGGCATCGTTCTGTATGTTCAACGCCCGCAACAACAATCTGGACGGTGCTTTCGACCTGGTAGTCAAGGACATGAGGATTGCGGATGAGCGGCTTGCGGCGGGATCCTTCGACCTGGTCGTAGCCAACCCTCCTTTCTGGCCGGTGCAATCGAGTCGTCTTCCAGACGAGGAGGAGCGGCGAATAGCGTGTCATGAGGTCTTGATTGATCTCGATGGGTGGGTCGAGGTTGCCGCAAAGCTCCTCCAACCCCGGCGGGGTAGACTCTGCGTGGTTTTTCCCGCCCGCCGATTGGACGAACTCCTGATCGCCCTGGCGCGGATCGGCCTGGCTTCCGTCAAGCTACAGGCTGTCCACCCCATGCCGGGGGAGCCAGCGCAGGTAGTACTGGTGGAGGCTCGTTGCGGACGCCCCGGCAGCCTCGATCTGGTTGCGCCGATCATTCTCAAGGATGCGGACGGGGCTGACAGTCGGGACGCAGTGAATATGTTGAGTGGCCGTTTCTCCGATAGCCTCAGGGCCCGGAAGGACAGGCGGATGGCTTGAAGGCCGGGATGGGGTTTGCGATCAGTTGACCGGCAATCCGACGATGTCAAACGAATCGATGAGGTCAAAGAGGATGAGGCCCTCGGCCGCCTGATCTATCAGCACCAGATCCATATCGGGAGATATTGCAATATCCGTGATATCGTTTCCCATAACGTAGTTCATCTTGGAGAAGCCGTAGATGGTCTCGAAAGTTATTTGCATGGAATCATTGGCGCCGGGATTGAAAAACAATTCGGAGTCCACATCGCCGGGGTCCTTCTTCGGATTACGCAGGGTGAACTTCATGTAGTAGTTGTAGAATTCTACGTCTTTGTACACGCGCTGGTTTCGCCACCGGGCCAATTCTTCTTCGGAGTCATCGTCCACGTAAGGTACGCATTGCCCGGTGACAAGATCCATGGAGCCATGATGGAGGTGTCCCGTGCTCGCCCCCTCGAGCACCCAGTGGTCATTTGCCCGTATCTTGTAGCTGAAGACCTGGCCAAAACAATCCTGCGTGGGGAGGGGAGACATGAACCCATCTATCAGGATTTTGTTGCTGTCCAGGATCTCTTTGACCCTGTAGATCAGGTCTGCATCTTCGAATTGGGAGCAGTCGATCCCCTCCTGGGGATTGGGTTCGGAGGTGATCTCCAATAGATCGCCATCGTATCCTTCCAACCCATCGATACCGTCGAACACGACGCCGTCGATGTCGCTGCCCAGCATACCCGAAGCGCAGAAATCCTTGGACTCGTCCACCATAACCAACTCGCCACTATCCTCCTCGCTCTCCTCCCAATAGAGGACACCGACGCCGCTCAATCCGATGTCGCCCTCCCACTTGATTCGCCATGGCTCGTTGCTGGACCGCCGGTTGTCACAGGGAAACCTGATTCCGTACTCGCTGGTCTCGTCATCGGGACCCTTGAAATCGGCGCCGGAGTCGCATGAGTCTACGCCCGCGTCCCTTGCGAAGAAGTTAGCATTGTCACCCGAGACGGCCGCCTCGTCGATCTCCACGATTGGTTCGTCGAGGAGACGTGGAATCGGGCATTCGTCCAGGTCGTCTTCCTCGTCCTCGCACCACCAGTCCGTGGCCGTCCTCAATGAGTGATTTGCCGTGTCGTATCCCGCCGATATCGCGTTCCGGTCCTCCACGTCGATAACGAAGATTGCCGCCATGGTGGTGGATACGATCCCGAACGTTCCGCTGAAGGTGAATGGGTCAACAGGACCCTCCTCGGTGAGGTGAATCATATTGATTGCTCGCGCCCTGCCCGGAACATCCAGGCTGAATGCGTTCGTGGCGAACGGGTTGTTCTCACTGACAGGAAGGATATCTCCGGTCACGAGATCGATCACGACAACACCGCCTTGCTCGTTCTCGACGGCGTAGAGCCAACGCTCCAGCTCGGGCTCGATGACCATATCTCGCGTCGTGAACTCCTCGAGTTCCAGGCGGCGTATGATCGATCCGTCACCCAGGGGACCCGGTGTGTCCAGTGTGAGAGCCTCCTGAACAAGGATCTCGCTGTCGAGTTCGATGATGTAACGGCCCTCTTTTCCACCCACGTAAATGGAAGAGGTTACATCGGAGGCGGTTATCGCCCAGGGTACTATTCCCGCCGCAGAAGTGTCGGGGGGAGCATGCTGGATTCCGGTGTAGGTGCCCAGCCTGAGATATCCGAGCAGTCGTCCCTGTGAGCCGTTCTCGGACGGCAGCTCGACGACGGCCAGGCGCCCGATGGACGGCTGCGTCACGAAGGCGTAGCGATCCCTCAGCGATTCGGTTTTTGCGATGACCAGTTTGGCGGCGCGTCCCCCCACATTGATGGAAGTGGCAGGAACCATGGTGGGACCGAATGCCTGCGCGGTGTTGATTGCCGACAGATCCTCGGTTTCGTAGTTGGCCGTGTAGACCATCGTCCCGTCCCAGGAAGCGGCGATATCGCTGGGTTGCCCACCCACCGGGACAAAGCTGTTCAGCGGGATCCGTTCATCCTGGTCGATGACCTTCAAGGCGTTGAGATCCACTACCGCCACCTCGCCGTAGGTGGTCTGGGTTACGAACGCCAGGACGATGGCATACGGTTTCGGTGAGTCGCAGTATCCCTCCTGTCCGTAACCCTCGTTCTTGCAGCATTCGAGGGGAAGGAATCTCTTGAGACCGGTGGTGTCCCCATCACTCACCGTGGGGTCGTAGCAGACCAGGGCCACGTCCTGTGCGCGATCGAACTGGGGGATGACGATGTCGGGAGGATTCTCCTCGCAGGCGCAAAGTGCGATCGAAACGGCAAGGGGCCAGAGAATATGTGATCTGGTCATATCAGTCATGGCCCTTGGGGAGGTGTGGTTTGCCGAATTTTACTATTCTATTCATCTGGTCGCGCAAATGCAGGAAGGGTGGCACCGCCTGAATTACCGTTATGGTCGACTCGCGGAAATTGGCAATGTATGCCAGCTTGCGCTTGTAATCGAAGGCGATGGCCTGGGGCCCAGAGCCGGTGACTCGAACCTCTGTGAGCATCACGCTCGTGTCGATGATGTACACCTGCCCGGTAAAGAAGCAGAGCACGAATGCGTAAACCCTGTCGTCGAACGGGTCGATCGTTCCGTTGTCATCCTCGTACAGATCCAGGACCGATGGCTCGGCGCACACGGTGACCATATCGGTCATGGCATAGTTGTCCAGGTCAAGCTCCACCATCACGTCGGGGGTTCTCGTGACCATGAAGGCCCGGTGTCCGTCAGCTGTGACCGCGATTCCGCGGGCGTTGGTTCCGCCGTACATCTCGTCCGTAAGGTTGATACTGTTGGTCTGGTTGAACCACGGGTTTGTGGTCAGCGCTCCGTTTTGCGAGTCGGTCATCACCTTCAACACGGCCACATGGGGTTGGGGGTCATGTCTGCCCGCCACGTAGATATGCTTCTTCTCGGTGTTTACTGCCAGGCCGCTGGCGCCCTCGACCACCCCGTCGATCACTCCGAGAAGTTCCGATGTGAGAGAACTCTCGCCAACGCCGCCGTCAACCAGAAAAGGAGCCGTGGAAATGGAAAAAAGAGAGACCTCGCCGCCGGCCAGATGAGTCGCGAATCCCATGGTGACACGGGTTGCCGCGCCGTCCGGATTTTCCTCTTCATAATCGAGGATCGCGACCTTGTACGGTTCTATGGGCAAGGTCAGATCATTGTCCCCGGTGACCTTGTGCAGGTTGTCGCATTTGAGGTCGGCTCCCTGAGAGCAGGAGAGGATGTCTGCGCCTGTCTCGTCCACGTCCACAATGGTGATGGCCCGTTCGCCTCGAACCGGAATGATGACCTGGTCTCCGGAAGGTGTGATCACCAGATCGCTGGCAAACGCGCCGACCCGTACTGTTTCGGATTCCCGAATAAGGTGGTTTTCTTGGATGAAACAGTAATTGTCGTCCGGGCTCACCTCGCTCACGGTACCGTCGGAGCAGTCGTATGAAAGCATCGTCGGGTCCGAAGACGCCAGGTCCATGTACTGGTCCAGCAGACTGATCTCCATGGCCACGAGTGTCCCCGAGTTGTACTCGAGGTCGAAATTGGAATTGACCGCCAGGAGAAATGAGTTGTTATGAGTTGTGGCGAGTCCCACCGGAAATACGAGTTCGTCACTGGGCGGATCGATCCCGCCGGTATCCGGAAGGCACCCGGAAAACACTGTGAAAAATACAAAGATCGCCACATGCTGTACGGTTCTCATTGCGGGACGGATAGTAGACGAAATCTCACTGTTTAGGCAAGCGAACCCGTGATCGTCTCGCGAATTCTACAAGCACTGATAGGCATCCAATTCATAGATCAGGGGATTGGTTTTTTGACCGGGACAGGCTGCCGAAGCGTGGGCTCCATAAATACGAATGCTCGTCGTATAGATCGGCATCGAGAACTGATACCCCCAATCATCCAACTCCCCCGTCACTACTCCATCGGTAATCCAATTCGCTCCATCCCACCATTGAATGGAGCCACCGGCGAGAGTCGAACCGTCCCAGCAGGTAGCGGCATCATCGTACAGATTGGTGTCTATCCAGATGCCCCATAGGGTTTGAGCAGTCGACCAATTCAGTCTGAACCAGGCAGACCCCGGAGTTGAGGGCGCGGTGACCCAGGAAAAATAGCAGGGGGGGGTGATTTCATAGATACCGTTGTTGAGTTGTGATGGTCCGTAGCTGCCGGTTCCGCCGCTGCTTGTCATGGGACTTGCCGAAGGGGCCACGTTGCTCCCCTGTGAACATCCGTCGCATGTTCCAGAGGTACATCCGATCGCGCAATCGATACACTGCCCCGGAATTGAAACGGCATCGCACACTGAACCTGGCGCACAATCCTCAGCCAGGCTCCATGAGTGCCAGACGATATTGTCGCCCGTGCAATCCGACTCCAGGCCCGTGCAATGACGGTACGAGGAACGTTGCTCCAGATCGGCTCCACAAATGGTATCAGTGCATTGGTACTGGGTATCCTCTGCGGTCGAATCGCACTGCGCCGAGGTCGACAGGTACAAGCAACCGTCGCAACAATCTCCAGTAGTACACTCGCATTCGGTGCCCGTGTCGGTGTCAGTATCAGTATCAGTATCGGTGTCAGTATCGGTGTCGGTGTCAGTATCGGTGTCGGTGTCTGTATCGGTGTCGGTGTCAGTATCGGTGTCAGTATCGGTGTCGGTGTCAGTATCGGTGTCCACGTCTGTATCGGTGTCCGTAGCCGTGTCGGTGTCCGTACCTCCATCAGCATTATCGGCAAGAGAAAAATCCACCATGCAACTCGAAAGCAAAAAAAGCGGGATAAATAACAGATGTGCTTTCATCAAAATTCCCCCGTTACAGCCAATCCGAGGAACGGACCCGGCCCTACCGCGATGGCCTTCTCTTCCTTCTTCGAAGAACTGAGATTGTATATCGCGATGCTCAGGGCGGCGATCCCCGCCGCGGCGGTGACTCCTCCCATGATATTGGTGATCAGGCGATCCCGCTCGCCCTCTTCTTTCAGTTTATCATCGATCCGATTGGAGCTCACGAAATCATCTTTGGTTTGAAGGGTCCTTATTCCAAATACGGTGGTGACCGCTCCGGATGCAACGGTAACACCGGCCATCACCCAGAACGGCGCGCCCAGCCTGGCCTGTTTCTCTCCCGAATCATCTTCGATTTCGGATTGTGTGTCCGGGTCAGAATCCGGTATTTCGGTGTTCAGCGCCAGAGTTGTGGAAGTCTGCTTGCCCGCTTCCACGTCAACGTTGGTTTCATCGACCATCTTGCCATTATGGGTAGCTGTCAGGGAGTGTTGGCCGGGAGACAGCACGACAGAAAGAGGAGCGTTACCGGCAGAAGTACCATCTACTGTGATTTCGCATGGGGAAAGGCCGCAACCGACACGCACCTCTCCTACCTTGGCTTCCAGCTTTTTGAGGGCCGCCTTGATTGCCGTGTATTCTTCCGAGTCCTCCGCCTCCGAAAGGTATTTTCTGTATGTCAATACAGCTGCCGGAATGTCCCCTGAATTCTCGTAGCAAGTAGCGATATTGAAGAGAACTCGAGGATGTGGCGCCAGGTTATTTGCCAGGGTAAACTCCTTTGCCGCCTCCTCGAACCGCCCCTGTTCGAACAGCGCCTCTCCCTTCAGGAAATGCGTCTTCGCCTGCTTCTTCCCTTCATCTGACGGTTGGGCAAGCAGGGGCGCCGAAAGGCCGATGCCAATAAGAAGCGCAACCATGAACCTGAAAAACGGAGTGATCATCAGTATGGACTCTCCTTCAATTTTTTCTTCGATTCTTTTTCGGGACTACTTCCGGGATCTGCGGAAGTAGGTTCCTTGTCGGCAGGTTTCGGGGTTTTTGTTTCAGGAGTCTTTGTTTTTTCAGGAGCCTTTGTTTTCTCAGGAGTCTTTGTTTTTTCAGGAGTCTTTGTTTTTTCAGGAGCCTTTGCTGCTTCAGGAGTCTTTGTTTCTTCTGAAGTCTCCGTTTTCTTTTTCTTTCTTGCCACCAATTTAAATACGACAGTTTGATTCTCGGATGCAGCGACTTCCCTGATTTGCGACACATATCCTTTAACAAAGCACTCGATTTTGTGATTTTTTCCGTCCGCGGCCATCACTATTTCGTAGGTTTCCTGGGCGAGGAGTTCACCGTCAATTCGCACCCGTGCATAGGCCGGGTTGACGTCGAACTCGAACCGAACCGTTTGGGGTTTGTCGGCGATGTCGTCCGGTTGGTGTTTATCGGTCTCTGCTTGCTGCTCTTGCTCTGGTTGGGGAATCGGAATCTGTGGATTGGAGAGATTCGCCTCGGGGGAATCGGCCGGAAT
This sequence comes from Deltaproteobacteria bacterium, assembly GCA_030591725.1. GTDB lineage: Bacteria > Myxococcota_A > Polyangia > JAAYKL01 > JAAYKL01 > JAUVAN01. The sequence continues at coordinate 9,741 of JAUVAN010000032.1, read as the reverse complement.
TTCCGAGTGAGACGAAGCAACCACCTCTGATTCCGGAACATTCACGGTATCGAACATACCCTTGCCAAAGAAAAAGAAGACACCGCCGGCGATAGCTGCCGCGACGACCACTCCCGCAAGCCAGACAAGAGGCGATACACGTTTCGCCCTGGCGGGTTCTTTGGTGATTGCAGGGATCTTCTCGCTTCGAGCGACGGCGTCAGGCGCCGCCACGGGTTTCGTCACGGGCGCCGCCACGGGTTTCGTCACGGGCGCCGCCACGGGTTTCGTCACGGGCGCCAGGCGCTCCACAGATTGGGTGTCATCGTCCTCCACCTGCCAGAGCCGAGTTCGTTCGTCATCTACTGCTTTTTCGGGCTTGAACAACCACTCCACGACGTCGGATAGTTGCTTGGATCCCATGTTGTCGGTCTGCGATTGGAGATACGCGTTCAACGTCGATGCCATGGACGCCGCCGATGGGAAACGGTCTTCCGGCTTGGGAGCGAGCGCCCTGACAACGATCCGTTCCATCTCTGTGGAAATGTCGGGATCTACCTCTGTGGGTGCCGTGAACTTCCCGAGTCGTATCAGGTCGAGCTGTTCGGCATCGGTCTTCCCGGGGAAAGGGTGTTTTCTGGTTATGAGCTGATACAATACGACGCCGAGGGAAAAGATGTCGCTACGTGGGTCGAGAGTCTTTCCGTCGATCTCCTCGGGCGACATGTAGCCCATTTCCCTCTTGATTGTGCCGGTCTGGGTGTCAGAGAGATGACCCCTTGCTCTGGCGATGGCAAAATCGATAATTTTGATGAATCCAGAATAGCTAACCAGAATGCTGTGAGGGGAAATATCCCCGTGGACCAGATTGAGCGATTTTCCATCCGGATCCTGCAACTCGTGCGCAGCGTGGAGCCCCTCGCATGTGGACGCTACTAGATATGCGATCATCGGTTGAGATAAAAATATGTCTTTGGCGTTTGCCTTGTTGATGGTCGACTTCAAGCTCTCGCCGTGGACGAATTCTCCCACCATGTAAAGGAGGTCCCCCTCCCTCTCGACCTCCTGAATTTCTGCGACGTTGGGATGCTTGATCTGAGCCGCCAGTTTGCCATCATCAAGAAAAGCATTTGTAAAATTTTCTTCTTTTACAAAATGTTGATGAATGACCTTGATGGCGACGAGCCCTCCAATTCCGGTCATGCCGGAAGGCTTGCCGGCATAGAGATTGGCCAGTCCACTCTTGCTGATATGGTTGAGCACGTCATAGCGACCAATGCGCGACAAGGGCGCCTTCGTCTTCGAGGAATCGCGTTGTGGAGGTTTGGCTCGTGGACCAGAACTCATGGGGTTTGTTGCCTTTTCTGAAACGTACTTATGTGTGGGATGTTTATACTCCAAAACACACCACTAAAAGAGAAAATTCGACACGTCGGGCAGGTGTCAAACTCATTTGGGGCTCATTGGGGGGGTCTCTTCTTCAGCGCACTTCCGTATCAAGCCATTCGAGGTAGTGTTTGTTTCCGGCCGTTATCGGCAGGGCTATCACTTCGGGTGTGTCGTAGCTGTGATTTTGCTTGATCAGGGTTGTGATCTCGTCGAGAGCGCTGGTCTTTGTCTTTATAATGAGTAGGGTTTCCTCATCATGCTCGATCTTGCCCTGCCACCAGTAACGGGAGAGAATTTTCGGCACTATGTTTACACAGGCGGCCTTTCGCGCCTCGAGTAACACCTTGGCGATTTTTTCAGCCTCCTGGAGGCTTGAAGCCGTGGACAATACGACGATGTTCTCTTCGGACATAATCGGATGATACAGCAGATGGGAAATTGGGGTTGAATATTACGCAGGGCAAGTGAACCCATGGATCGCGTGACGCGGCGGCCCGCCGCCGTTTCGCCGCCGATCCGTCGATCTGAAACACGGAATAGGCCGTCTGTTCGGGGGTGACGGGTTGGCACGCGGTTTGAATTAGTCTGATCCATGACCGTTCTCGTGCTCCTCACATTGGCCTATGCCACGGGCATCGCCCTGGGGCAGGTATTTCCGGTTCCCGCGTGGCATGCCCTGGCGGCGGTGCCCTGCATCATTCTCGTGCTGGTGGTGTCGGTGGGTTGCAGGAGGCGGTTGGCGCTGGTCGCGGTCGTGGGGACGCTGGTCCTGGGCTGGGGGCGCACGCCCGAATCCGACGCAAGGCCCGGCATCACGGATGGACAGCGGCCCTGCCTTCGCCTCGTTCAGGGAGCGATCTCGCAAGCGCCGTTCTCGGTGGGCGATCAAACGCGGATTGTTATGGATCTGGCGAGCTGTTCGGATTGTGTCGACGCTCCGGGCAACGCCCGGATGAGGCCCGCCGGCGGGAAACTGTACCTGACCGTGATGAAGGACGAATCGCTCCGGATATCCCGCGGCGAGATCATCAGGATCCTCGTGGAGCCCAGGCCCGTGCAGGATCACCGCAACCCCGGAGTCTCACGCCCACCACGCGATGGATCGATCTTCACGGGTTTTGTGCACAGCTCGAGTGAGATAGTCAGGATCGAATCACCGCCGGTCCGGATAGCGGATCTCCTCGATGATCAGCGGCGCGAGCTCGCCTCCTTCTGGGAAGGAGCCCTGGGCGAGCGGGAGTCCCGGCTTGCGCGGGCGCTGACCCTGGGAGAATCGAGGGCCCTGCACCGGGAGCAGAGGGAGAGCTTCAGGCGAACCGGGGCCGCCCACCTGCTGGCGGTGAGCGGTCTGCACCTGGCCATCGTGGCTCTCATTGTGTTCGGAGGAATGAGACGGATCCTGCTGCGGATAAATCCCGTATCCCGGCGATGGGACGTGGGGAAAATTGCCGCCTTGCTTACAATTCCGGCGATCATTGCCTTCGCTATTCTTGTCGGGGGCAGAGCGCCTGTCGTGCGCGCATGCGTCATGGCTACGGGGGTGCTTCTGGCGAGGTTTCTGGGCAGGAAAGGGGGAGCGCGGGAATCGGTGTGCCTCGCGGGCGCCGCTTTGCTGGCCTTCGAGCCGTCGAACATCGTGTCCGCGGGTTTCCAGTTGTCGTTCAGCGCCGTCCTGGGGTTCCTTTCCATGGGTTACAGGAGCCCTGTCGAGGCCATGGGGGAGGGCTCGCGGACCGGACCTGCCTGCGCGGCAAGGAGGTTTGTCGAGAATACTCGCCGTTCGGTCCGGCGTCTTTTCATGTCGACGCTGGCCGCAACCGCCGCAACCACGCCGGTCATACTGTACCATTTCGGCACAATTTCCCTTGTTTCGATACCGGTCAACATGATGGTCGTGCCGTATACCTCGTTTCTGCTCATGCCGTGGCTGTTGCTGGTTTCGTGCACCGCGCTGATCTCCCCCTGGTTCGCGGGGGGGCTCGCCTTCCCTGCGGGGCGCATGTTGGGCTTGCTGGAAGATCTTCTCGAATGGATCTCCGGCCTTCCGTGCACCCTGGAAGCAACCGATCTGGAGCACATGGTGGGCATATCGCTGCTGTGCCTCGCCGTTTTTCTCCTGCTGGCTCGCAGGTTCAAGGCCACGGTCGTGGTGGTTGCAATATCCACCGGGCTCATGGTGATCGCCCACGTCACTGCACCGGGATCTTTTCCCGCAAACCGTCTCACAATAGATTTTCTTGATGTGGGGCAGGGAGACGCCACCCTCGTAACCTTCCCCGACGGCCGTCACTGGTTGGTAGACGCGGGGGGCACCGCAACGGGGCCCGAGACCGTTGGCGAGCGCCACCTGGTTCCCATTCTTCGGGGCCTCGGCGTGGGCCACCTGGACACCATCGTCCTGACGCATCCGGATCCCGATCACGTGACCGGCATGCCCGCTATTCTTGCGAGTACCTGCGTAGGTGAGCTGTGGGACAACGGACAGGGGAAGGCCGAGGGCGCCCATCCCGCTTACGATGAGGTCATTGCGCACTGCGAGGAGCACTCCATTCCGATCTCGAGAGGAAGACTCATATGCGGGACCCGGATGATCGCCGGAGTGCGGGTAGAGATCCTGCACCCATGTCACGACAATCGGGGATACGATCCCGGGCTCTCTTTCAACGACAATTCCCTGGTCATGCATCTGTCATACGGTCGCACGTCCTTTCTCCTGGCCGGAGATCTTGGAGATGAGGGCGAGAGGGTTCTCATGGAGCGTGGCGCGGTGCCGCGAAGTGACGTCCTGAAACTCGGTCATCACGGAAGCCGGAACTCATCGACACGGGACTTCCTCGACCTGGTGCGTCCCTCCATCGGCGTGGCGAGCTGCGGCCTCGGCAACAGGTACGGGATGCCTCATCTGGATGTTCGCCGGCGACTCGAAGAGCGGAATATCCGGTTGTTTCGAACCGACCTGAACGGAGCCGTGAGGATAGTGAGCGACGGCGCGTCTATTTACACGGTGCCCATGAAACCCGGCAAGGGCAGGTGAAACTTATCAAGGTGAAGGTAAAAGACCATTGCCTTTGTTTGCCGCGTGCGTTAGGTTGCAACGGCCTTATCCAGTTGCCGAGACCCTGCGCATAGGGACCGGCACCAACAGGTATGTAAAAAAGATATCACTGACAATCCGGGTTACCCGGAGGAGCCTATGACCAAACAAAGACTATTCCATCTCCTCGACAAACGCTCGAAACGAAACTCATCTGAATACCAATCGGACCGGCCGATGCCGGCGCTGGAGATTCCCGGAAGACTTGCGATGCTATTGGATGATCTTCTGGATATTTCCGAGACTGAAATTGGAAAAAGCCCTCCCAAAACCCTCGTTGAAGTAATCGAGCTCGGCATCTATGCATGGTACGAGAAGCTCGACGACGAACTGCTCGCGCAACTGGAGCTCATCGAGCCCAGGAAGTCCGATGAATCCGAAGATGGCGACGATCCCAGCCCAGCCGCCGCTCAGCAGCAGGCAGACGCATACGCCCAATCCATGGGAACTACGGGGTACACGCCGATGACCATTCATGGACTGGCCGCCAAGGGAAAAGGCGGTCAGGACGGAAGCGCAGGCCGACGGCAACAAGGCAAGAATCGACCCGCCTCGTCAAGCAAGCGGAGGCGACGCGGTCGCGGCAGAAGAACACCCTAAAAGCCGGCAGCCATCATCTTCCCCTTCCCCTCGCAGGGGAAGGCCGGGATGGGGTAACAGATCAGTGTAGTGTGTGAATTTTTCCGTCAATTTCCACCACAGTATCCTTTGCGCCACCCGAACCGGTGAGGTTCTTCCTGATCCTGGGGTCCGGCGCCCGTTCCTCCAGATCTTCGATGACCCCGATCAGCCGCTCGATGGGCTCCTCCTCTTCTTCCATCTGTGCAAGTCGCTGTCGCTGTCGCCTTCTGGTGGATATATATGCAAGGATGAAGAGCAACGTGATCGCTCCCCATATGGCTCCGGCGCCGGTCAGTAGCGAGAGCCATCCCCAACCTCCGGTCAGTCGCTTGCGCCAGCGTTTCTCCATTTGCGGCACGGATCGGCCGTATGCGTCCTCGAAGGCCTCCTCGAAGGTGCTCCCTCGTTTCATATACCGCAGCAGCACGCGCACGTTGAACCATCCCCCTTCCCGCAGAAGGTATCCGACGAAATCCGCAGCCTGCGCGTATGCGAGGGTCACCGCTGTGTGACTCTCCGGGTATCGCTCGATATCTCTCAGGGGTGTCAACGAGTCGGTGAAGGCCGCCCACCACAGCACGCTGGATCGGTTCAGCGATGTGCCCTCCGACTGGATCACCGCGATCCCTTCGGAAAACCAACGCGGTACCGGCCTGTCCTCCAGAGCGCGCCGCAGGGCCAGGTGCGAGATTTCGTGTTCGAGAACGATATCCAGGTCCTCAACTGGTCGCCCGTCCCGGTGTCTCAAGGGTAGCACTACCATACCCCATTCCGGATAGGCCACCGCGTGGGACCAGGCGGGTGGAGCCGCTCCCTTCGGCACTACCAGAGCCATTTCAGCCGGCTCGGAGACGATGCGAATTTCGATGGGAGCAGGGCTCATGCCCGATGAGTCACGAGCGACGTCCAGTTGTGCGAATATTCGATCGGCTCCGTCGGTGCATGTGGCCGCGAGTTCCCGCACCACCCTGGAGTTGGCCGGTCGTATCACGAACCTGCACCCCTCCGACTCGACCACCTGGAACCCTTCCGGTATCGGTCCGGGGCCCGCACTGACTGACGAGGGTAAAAGGAGCGTCAGCGCCAGAACGGCGAGCCTGATCATGTTCATCAGTCCTTGCATGCAGCTCAAGTGTAGGCAATGGGCGGGCTCGGTCAACAGGCGCTTCCAGGACCGAACACATTCTGTCAGAATCGGATCATGTTTTCAGTGAGGTTCATTGTTGCGATAATACCCGGGCTCGCGTTCTTTCTCGTTCCCTGCTGTCGCATGGATGACAATGAGCAGGCGCTCGACCTCTGTCGCCAGGCCGAGTCCCTGGATACGACAGATCCCAGGGGCGCCCTGGAGTTGAAGCGAAAGATCTGGGAGGAATTCCCGACCACGGGGACCCCGGCGGCCATCGAGTGTGCCCGGCGGGTGCGGGAGAAAATGGGCAGGGTCCGCACCCTGGTTTCCCACGACAAGCGTGGGGATATTGACACTGTGGAAGGGTGCGCATGGGCGGCGGACGCGGTCGAGGTGTTCTCGGGATCCGTGAATCCGCCTTACAGGGAGCACTGGGCGCGGCGCCTGATGGAGCGATGCGTCGACGTGGTGGGTCGGGCGTGGACCAGGGACCCGGACAACCGCCGCTACGCCGAGCTGAACAAGAAACTAAAGAGGCTCAGCGGCCCACCGCATTGAAAGCCAGGCGACTTTGGGGTATAAGTATGCAGGGGAAAGAAAGGGCGACGAAATGGTGTCGGACTCCATTGTAGTTAAATACAATACCAGCCAGTTTCTCAAAGGATATTTGCAGGACCTCCCCGGCGGTGGCCTCTTCATCGAAACACAAAAGTTCTATGGTCTGGGTGATTCCCTGGAGATTCACCTGAGCCTGGAGGGTCTCTCGGAGGTCGTGGTCATCGGGGGCAATGTCGCCTGGCATCGGCGCCCGAGGGCCTGGCAATCCACACTCCCGTCGGGTATCGGGTTCGAGTTTGCGTCGCAGCACCATGCCCTGAGAAAATTCCTCCTCGAATTCAGCGCGGGCAAGGTGGGTGATCGGCGCAGGGTAGGACCGCGGACGAACAAGGAATTTCCCATCAAGTTACTCATAAACGGTTCCTGGTCATCGGCAAAGGCCCAGAATATCTGCGACGGAGGATTGTTCGTCCTGACCGACGAGCGTGTTTCCGTGGGCGCAACGATGCAGATGAAGCTGTTCATGGATGACCTGCCCCAACCCGCCGATTGCAAATCCAGGCTCGTCTGGCTGAGCGACAATCGCGAGGCCAATGGATTCGGGGCCCAGTTCAAGTCAATGGACCACACCCTCAAGAGGCACCTGTCCACCATTCCCCCCGCTTCATTCGATCCCAGGGTGACCCCCCGGTTGTCCAAGAAGGCCAGAAGCACGCTGATATTCGGAAAGAAGTAGGGGCGAAACCACGTTTTCGCCCTTATCGGTGATCGCCCTTACCGGTGATCGCCCCACGGTCCCATGAAATCGAACCCCTGATCCATGGCGCGCATGTTTTCCTTTGCAGCGTGGTGGTTGGGATTGATTTCAAGAGCCTTCTGAAAATGATCGGCCGCCAGGGCGTTTCGCTTCTGGGCCGCCAGCACGAGGCCGAGCTGGTTGTGGGCGTCCGCGCTGTCCGGGGCGATCTCCACCGCTCGATTGAGGATCAGCTCCGCGTCGGGGAGCCGTTTCATCCTGGCGAGGATGTAGCCGAGGTTGATCAGGTAGTTTGCGTTGCGGGGATTGATCTCGAGGGCGGCTCTGGCCTGCTTTTCCGCATCGGCCAGATCCCCGGTCACGATGAGCACCACCGCCAGGTTGTTTCGCAATGAGGGATCCTCGGGCGCCAACTCGATGGCCTCCCGGTAGGCCATAACTGCATCGCGGATTCGACCGACTATCTGAAGAGCCTGCGCCCTGTTGGCCCGGAGATCCACGTTTTTGGGATCCAGGCGGACAGCCTCTTCCAGCTTCTCGATGGCCCTGGAATTGAGGCGGCACTGAAGCATGGCCGTTGCCAGATCACCCAGGATCGCGGCATCTTCTGGAGCTTTCTTCACCGCCGCGAGGAGAATGGTCAGGGCCTCCGGTCCGTTCCGGGACAGGATCCTCTGCTGACCTGCGGAGTGCAATACCTGCGCGTCCGCGTCCGGGGGAACATCCGACGGAAGGGGCGAGTCCATCGCGCATCTCGAATCCGGATTGTCCTTATCGGAAGGTCTGGCGGAACCCGGATCCACGTCCAGCTTACTCGCCCCCGCGAGGGGCCTGGGCCTGGGGGGTTCCCGCATATCAGCCCTGCCGTCGTCGTTCTCACCGATCGTATTTGCTCCCGCGCACGCGGTGATGACCAGGGTGCATAAAAGGGCTGCGGTCGAAGATCTCACCTGGAGTCCTCCTGTTGTGCTTCTGGAGGCACACCCCCATCGGCCGCCGCCTGCGCCTCGGCCGTTGCCTGCGCCTCGAGGGCCGCCCTGTATTCTTCTCTGGTCATGTTCCCGGCGGGGTTGTCCTGGCCGCCGAGCAGCTCCCGAAGTACCGGCGGGATTCGAAGCGGCCGTTCGCTTGGATAGTCGTCCGGTTCCAGGTACTCCACTGCCTGTGCGATGGCGGCCATGGCGTGGTAGTTGTAGTCGTTTCGCAGCCTGAGGTGGCCGAGTGTATAGCGATATGCTCCCATCGCCTCTTCCGGGACCGGGAGGAAGAAGGTGTTGTCGTAGCTGTCATACTGTAGCTGCAGGCAGTAGCGCATGCTGTGGATCACCAGCTGTCTCCGCTTCTCCACGTCCTTGCCGGTCCTCTTTGCGATGTCGTACGCGGCGGCTGCGCCCTCTGCGTACTGGCACGAGTTGACCGCGGGGAGCTCCCTGTGCACCTTGAAAGACGCCCCCACGTAATCCGGATACTGTGATCTGTTGAGCCACCAGAAGAACTCCTCGTCGATCCAGTCCTGCGCCTCGAACCCCAGGTCGGCGTACTTCTTTTCGCCGGTGGTCTTGTACAGATCCTGCATGGCGGTGACGAGCCACGGAACGATACCGATCAGGTTGACCCGGTGTTCCTCGTCGTAGATTCCCTCGGGAGTTCTCTCGGAAAGAGAGTGTCTCCATTGTTGCATGTAAAAGTCGATGGCGTGGTCGCAGGCCGCCTTGTACTTCTCGTCCTTGAAATGGCTGTACAACCTGGCGAGCACGAAGATGAACTCGCCCGCGTGGATGGTGCTCTCCGCTCCGTAGTACGGATGATCCGGCGGCACATCGTATTGCCGGAAATGGCCGTTCTTGTTTTGCATGTAGAGCATCTCGTTGCCCAGGCACTCCAGCACTTTCTCGTACTCGGTGATGTCCGAAACATCTCCGAGCTTGAGGATGGACAGGATGGTCACCGCCACCGCGTTGAGCTTTGCGTTGTAGTACCTGGCCGGTGGATCCCGGTGGCAGATGCAGCACCGGTCTCCCTTGGTGCGCAGGAACTTGAGGCTGAACTCGATTCCCTTCTTGGCGCTTTCTACATAACGAGGATCCTGCTTGATCTTGTTGACCATCAGCAGGGTATACGGGTTGAGCGCGTGGCGAACGATGTTCCCCCCCGGCATCCAGCGCCTGCCGGGCTTGTTGGTGGGAGTGTACTTGTACGCGTACTGGCCGTCCG
>JAUVAN010000391.1 GCA_030591725.1 Deltaproteobacteria bacterium | reverse complement strand
TCCCTTTTTGGGCATCGCCACCGCGTACCATGTATCAGGCAGGGGTGGATCGCTCCAGTCGAAGAGGAATCTGGCGTCTGCGGGCGCCAGGTTGATGCAGCCGTGGCTCTTGGGCGTGCCGTAACGGGAGTGCCAGAACGATGCGTGAAGAGCGATGTTCTTGTGGATGTATTGCACCCATGGCACGTCTGACACCGAGTAGACGTCCTCGTTATCGCCGATGTATCCCGCCATGTCGTCCGTCAGGTGCTTGAACTCGATCTTGAATTTTCCGGTGGGGGTCTCGGTCTCCTCGTCGCCCGCGAGGCCGGATGAGATGAGGGTCGCGTAGACGGGCATGGTGCCGTCGTACGCCACGAGGCTCTGGCGTGAGAGGTCAATGAAAATCCACTTGTCGTTCTGCCCCACGCCTTTGGGAATCTCCCGCATGGAGAAGTGCTCCACCTGGGTCGACTTGAGCCAGCGGTCCCCCTCTATCTCGTAGAACTTGATCCCCTTGCCCTCGCTCTCGGATAGAACCCGATAGACGGAAAGACGGTCGGCGGGTCCGATTCCCCGGAACTTGGAATTGCGCAACTGGAAGAACGAGGCGTTCCTCGAGCGTACGATGACCCCGGGCAGGGGCGAGTCGCCGAGCACCTGGTAGCCTCTGAATGTGGGCGGGCGGATCAGGTGGACGGCGTTGCCGGGGATGTAAGCCCCCTTGATGGTTTCATAGTAATACTGCCTGGTGTCGTCGTCGCGCAGCCGGTTCGACACGGAGGTCCAGAAGCCGCGGGACATGAAATCACGGATGGCCTTGTAGTTGATCTTGGCGTACCGGCGATAGTCCGAGCAGGGGATCTCCTCCTCTTCGTTCTCGTCGGTTTCGGCTGTGGGCGGTTCCGCCTGTGCGGCTTCCTCTTCCTCCTTCTTCTTCTCCTCATCCGGATCGCAGGGAGGTCTCACCTGGGCCTCGAAGGTTCCCCCGTCTTGCTCATCTTCGCCCTCCGGCGGGTCAGTCACGGGTGGACTCCAGATTTCTTCCTGGGCGGGGATGCGCTTGTACACCGGGGTCCAGTCTTTTCGGATGAAGCCGTGCCGGTATGGATCGAGTTCATCCACCCTTGGCGGGGGAGGGGGCCTGTGGATATAGCGGGGCTTTGTGCCTACCAGCATGCCGCGTCCCTGGCATACGAAACCGCCCTTCGGCAGTTTGTACCAGCCCTTGGGACAGCTCTCCGAGGTGAATTCCGGATCTCCCAGCATGGTCCGCTGGCCCTTGCGCATGTAGCCGAGCCGCATGGTGTCCATGTCTGGTTTCTCCCAGATGTTCACCTTGTCGAAGCCCGCCCGTCCGTGAAGCGGATAGGAGGTTACTTCCTTCGGTTGTTTCCCGGATCCTGCCGGGAATACCCCCGCGTCGGTCTCCACGAGCCCACCGTCGGCCTTGATTTCGACCGTCGCCTTCGGTTTCTCCTCGCATGGCGGGCATTCGGGACACTCGCCACATGCCAGAAAAACCACGGATATCGCTGTTGTCATCAAGAATCTCATGGGCGGTTTGATAGCAGAGGGAGTGGAGGTGTTCAAGATGTTGTCGGGCCGGAAAAAAACATCTCCCGGGCTTTCTGCTTCCGTGTATAATTTCCATAATCGAAAAATCCGGCCATAGCGCCGCTCAAGCAACAGGAGGTCGAAAGTGAAGAAGGTATTTTTATTTTCAATGCTGGCGCTGTTCGCGTTTGGATGCGCGACGACGCCCACTACCGCAAAGGTTTCGACCTCGCCTACGCCGGGCGTCATGGCGGGAACAACCCATGTTCCGGCTGCGGTGCACTCCGGCAACGCGAGCATGCGGACTCTTCCAAACGGATCCCTTGTTACGGCAAAGGTGGGAGCAGTGAACAGCTCGACCATGAACAATGCCCGAAGCTTCGATCAATATCGAGCTGACAAGGCAAAGGCTCAGGGCGGCTCCGCTTCCAGTTCGCTTCTCTACCAGGTCGGCCCCGAGAAGGCCAGCGGCGCGATAGGCGGCACCGGCAACAACCCGGCGGAGGAATCGTCGAGCCCCGGACCGATGCCGACAAAAGACATCGAGGTAAATGTCTTGTCCTCGAACCAACGTGGAGTCATGTCGGACAGACGGCGCCTCCAGGGGACCACCGGCAAGACGAAAGTTGCAAGCGACAAACTCAAGGAAGAGATCACCAAGGCGTCATGGATTGAGGGCAACAACCCCGTGGATGACACAGCCTATAGCCTGAAGGCATCGGCGCCGACCAGTGAAGTTAAGGAGAACAAGGCTCCGGCGAGCAGTTCGCGGAAGATCATGGAGAAGCTGTCTCCCTACGAGCGGATTTCCAACAACAACCCGATGGACGACAGCTCCTACTTTTCGCGGCCCACCACTTCCGTGAATCCCGGCGCCTCATACATGCAGCCCCAAAAACCGGTCACAGAAAACCATTCTCAGTCCTACAGAGTCAGGCACCGCATCATCATGCCGTGCGACAACAATCCCATCGATCATTACTAGCTCGGCAAGAAAAGACTGCCGTCAGGGGTGTGCCCATCCGTAGGTGACGGTGCCGTCAGCCTCGATCCATATGCGCTGGCCGGTGGTGATGGTGCCGGTCTCGGTGACGACGGCGCCGCCCGGATAAAGTACCTCGATCTCGCTTACGGAGGTGGCCGAACCCAGCCCGAAGACCAGGAACGCCGAGTCCTGTACGCCGCAGCCCGAACCCCCGCTGGTGTGCTGCATCATGGTCTCCCCGCCAGCGGTGACCTTGACGATGGAGCCGATGCCCGCCGCGTTGACCAGCCCGGCCGAGGACATCCCGCCGAGTGCGCGCACTTGGATCCAGTTGTTGCCGTCAGCGGCGGTGTCGTTGCGGAACAGATCGTACGCTACCAGATCTACGTCGCCGTCGTTGTCGTAGTCCGAGGCGGCAGAACCCCATCCGTTGTATGTGATTGCGCCGGACTCGTAGTTGACCTGCGTGAAGGTGCCGTCGCCGTTGTTGAGGTACATTTCCGAGAACCGGCCCTCGTAGATGCAGGTGAAGAACAGGTCCGTGTAGCCGTCGTTGTTGAAGTCCGCCACGGTGGGATTGGAGTGGGTCTCCCTGTAGTGGATGCCCGCCGTCGGCGTGGTGTCCGTGAACAACTCGGACCCATTGTTGATCATCAACTGGCTCTTGTCGCTGAAGTCGTAAAATCGCGGGTGGGCCAGGTTGCTCAGGAGGATGTCCCAGTCCCCGTCGTTCTCCGCATCGAGCCAGGCGGCGCCGATGGTGTGGCCGTAACACATGTTGATATATTCACCGATCAGCCCGGTCGCCATGGAGATGTCCGTGAAGATGCCCGAGCCGTTGTTGTCGTACATGAAGTTGGGATCGAGGCGATAGTTGCTGACGAATATGTCCATGTCTCCGTCCATGTCGTAATCCAGGGGGCTGACCCCGCGGCCAGCCTGCCGGGAGTTGGTGAAACCGTGGCCGGTGTTCCATTCGGTGAAGACACCGCCTCCTTCGTTGTGCCAGATCCTGTCGATGTAATTTTGATAGGTGGCGCTGCACTCGTACTGGGCCTGATAGATGTCAAGCAACCCGTCATGGTCCATGTCCACCCACGCGAGCCCCTCCGTCGGGGAGTATTCCGGATCGATGCCCGGGTCGCAGTCGAGCGCGTCCTGGAAGTCGGAGATACCCGACGCGGCAGTCACATCGGTGAAGGTGCCGTCCTGGT